>NZ_JBQSVO010000100.1:0-14325 GCF_052376275.1 Pseudoalteromonas sp. AOP7-A1-14
TAGATATAAGTTATGTATTGATTTATTTATAATTATGGGTGTGTTGGATAAACTCACCCTGCATCGATAAAATTACAAATAAACAACCCTTACATAACATTAAACCAGCTTATTTTATCAAAATTTAAAATTGTTCAAATAATAGCTAGACAAAAGGATTGCTTTGTATAAAAATCGCGCTCTTAATTTTTAAAGGCGTGTTTAATGGAATTTATAAACCAATATGGTCAAGTAAATATAAAACAACAAAGTAATATTATAATTTGCTCATTTAGCGGTAGTTTAAATGAACGTTTAGTTGATTCATACACTGCTGGTTTATGCTCTTTAATTAAAAACTTTCACGGTAAACCTTGGAGCTATATTTGTAACGCCAAAATGGTAATTGCCGCAACACCACAAGCAGAAAAAAAGCTGGTCATGATGACTGAATTGGCTAGAGCAAACAACTGTATTGCCAGTGCTTTCATATTTGCCTCAAATTTAGCAATTAACCAAATGCAACGCGTGTTAGATAAAGCAAGTAGCGGCCAAAACATCACTGACATTTTGTTTTCTGACTTACCTACCGCAATAGATTATGTTTCTCAGGCATTAAATGCTAACCAGCAATCTAATAAAATACTTGAAAACACCAATAACACTTATCAAGCACTTTAGTGACTTTGTGTTTTACTGTTAATAAAGTCTGTCAATGCAAACAACACGCCTGATACTACAAATGTGATGTGGATCAGCATCTTCCATAAAAGCTCATCACTAGTATGACTATTTGAACTAATAAACACCTTGAGTAACTCAACCGCTGAAATGGCGACAATGGCACTGATCAACTTCATTTTTAAACCAGAAAAACCAACCTTTCCCATCCATGCAGGTCTATCTTCATGGTTCTCAATATTAAGTTTAGAAACAAAGTTTTCATAACCACTAAATATAATAATCAATAACAACCCAGCGAGTAGTGCGGTATCGACTAGAGTTAATATTTTTACTAATAGCTGTTCATTGGTCGAGGTAAAGGTCGTTAGCGCCATACTGTAAAGGTACTTACAAAATTTTAAGAGTAAGATCACAATAGCGACAAGTAAGCCAATAAAAAATGGTGCAAGTAACCAGCGCGCTTTAAAAATACAGCTCTCAACAACCTGCTCGAGCTTTGATGGTGTACGCGGTGTGGTGGTAAAAACTTTATTTTTAGACATAATCAAACCTTAATAAATATTCTACCGCTAAGATAACACTTTAAATGCGTTGCACCCGCATTTAATGGAAATTTTTATTTATCTTTACGATAAAAATTTTTCGTTATCTTTTATTTCAAATTCGTTTATAAATCACCATACCAACAGCATAAAGGCTGTTTTGGTTAACCCTAGTTTTTAATAGTTATAAACTTTTAGGAATAAAAAAATGAACAAAGCATTGCTAACACTTATTGCAGCTCCATTATTTGCGCTAACTGCAACGTATGCAATCGCAGACGAAGCAAAAGAAGCTTCGGCTGAAACTATCCAAGAATATACAGAAATGTGTTTAGATTGGGCTAAAGACGACGACATTAGCAACGATGATTTAAAACCGTATGTTTTAAAATGCGTTAATGATGAGCTTGAGTCTGAAGGTTACAAAAAAGTAGACAACGTAAAAATCTAATTTCGAATGTGCCATTGCGAGGCAAGTTAGATTAAAAAACCGGAGTGACACAACGATGTGC
This sequence comes from Pseudoalteromonas sp. AOP7-A1-14, assembly GCF_052376275.1. Classification (NCBI taxonomy): domain Bacteria; kingdom Pseudomonadati; phylum Pseudomonadota; class Gammaproteobacteria; order Alteromonadales; family Pseudoalteromonadaceae; genus Pseudoalteromonas; species Pseudoalteromonas sp. AOP7-A1-14. The sequence continues at coordinate 1,718 of NZ_JBQSVO010000100.1, forward strand.
ACTCCGGTTTTTAGTTTTAGTCAACTTGTGCTAATTTATTCAGCCGGTTTTTTCGACTTAGTCTCAGCTTTTTTAGCGGGGGCTTTTTTAGCAGTGGCTTTCTTTTTAGGGGTGGCTTTTTTCTTCGCCTCTTCAGCCCATTTTCCTGCATGATAATGTGCAGTCCAACCAGTTGCTTTGCCTTCTACCTCAGTCATCACATACTGTTCTTTATTTTTACGGCTGTAACGTACCACGGCTAAGTTGCCATCTGGATCTTTTACAGGTGCATCTGCAAGGTAGTAAAACTTAGGTGAAATACGGTCTCTAAAGCGTTGTAACTCCTCTACTTTAGGTGCGCGCGTTTCCCGTGATTTAGGAAATGTATTTGCCGCTAAGAAAATACCTGCGGCGCCATCACGCAATACAAAGTATGCGTCTGACTTTTCACACTCAAGTTCAGGTAATTGCACTGGATCTTCTTTTGGTGGCGCAGCTTCGCCGCTTCTAAGTAGCTTACGGGTATTTTTACACTCATCGCTACTACAACCAAAATATTTACCAAAACGGCCTGACTTTAGCTGCATGTCTTCACCGCATTTATCACATTCGATAATAGGCCCGTCATACCCTTTTATTTTGAAGGTACCCTGCTCAACTACGTGACCTTTACAGCCGGGGTTATTACCACAGACATGCAATTTACGCGTTTCATCAATGAGGTATGAATCCATCGCCGTTTCGCAAATTGGACAACGCTTCATTTGCATTAAGGTTTCTGTTTCAACATCTTCCACATCGGCGGCAACTGCTTCATCGCCAGATACCAAGTTCATCGTTGTTGTACAACGTTCTTTTGGTGGTAAGTTATAACCTGTACAACCTAAGAATACCCCAGTCGAGGCCGTACGAATGCCCATCTTACGACCACAGGTTGGGCAATCAATATCGGTTTCAACCATCTGGTTCAAACGCATTCCACCATCAGCTTCTTCACCAGCTGCTTTAGTTAGCTTTTCTGAAAACCCAGCATAAAACTTATCAAGCACTTGAGTCCAAACGCGTTGCCCTTCAGCAATGTCATCTAAACGGCCTTCCATTTTTGCAGTAAAATCAAAGTTCATTAGATCATCAAAATTCTCAACTAAACGGTCGGTAACGATTTCGCCCATTTTCTCAGCGAAGAAACGACGGCTTTCTACTCGTACGTAACCACGGTCTTGAATAGTTGAAATAATTGACGCGTATGTCGATGGACGACCAATACCACGTTTTTCTAATTCTTTAACTAAACTCGCTTCACTAAAGCGCGCTGGCGGCTTAGTGAAGTGCTGCTTAGGATCAAGCTCAACCAAGGTAAGTATTTCACCTTCTTTAACCGCTGGCAGTGATTGGTCTTCTTCATTTTTCTTACGAACTGACGGCTGTACTTTAGTCCAACCATCAAAGCGCAATACACGCCCTTTTGCTTTTAAATGATAGTCGCTGGCAGCTACTGTAAGCGTAGTTAAGTCATATTCTGCTGCTACCATCTGACAAGCCACAAATTGACGCCAGATTAGCTCATAGAGCTTCTTAGCATCAGGGTCTACCCCTTCTAGGTGTCCAGATAACACAGTTACACTCGATGGACGAATCGCCTCATGCGCTTCTTGCGCATTGCCCTTTGAACTATAGTTAACCGGCTCTTTAGGTAAATATTTATTGCCAAACTGCTCAGTGACATAATCACGACACATCGATACAGCGTCTTTTGACAAGTTTGTTGAGTCAGTACGCATATACGTTATGTAACCCGCTTCGTATAACCGCTGTGCTAGCATCATGGTCTTTTTAACGCCATAGCCTAAGCGCGTACTTGCCGATTGTTGCATAGTCGACGTTATAAATGGTGCACTTGGACGACTTTTACTCGGCTTCTCTTCAACGCTAACAACTTTATACTCAGCACTTTCAAGGGTTGAAACCGCAGCCATCGCTTGAGATTCATTGACCGGTTTAAAGGCTTTATCGTTATATTTAGTGACTTCAAGGCGCAAATCAGATTCAGAATTTTTAACATCTGCATGAATATCCCAAAACTCTTCTGGAATAAATGCTTTAATTTCTCGCTCACGCTCAACCAGTAAGCGAACGGCTACAGACTGTACACGTCCTGCTGATAAACCACGCGCAACTTTAGCCCACAATAGAGGAGACACCATAAAGCCGACCACACGGTCTAAAAATCGGCGTGCTTGTTGGGCATATACCATATCGGTATTAAGTTCACCCGGTGTTTTAAAAGCCGCTTGAATCGCGTTTTTAGTGATTTCGTTAAAAACCACACGTTTGTATTTTTGTGGATCACCACCAATAATTTGTTCGAGGTGCCATGCAATGGCTTCCCCTTCTCTGTCCAAATCCGTTGCAAGATAGATTTGGTCAGCGTTTTCAGCTAATTTTTTTAGCTCTTGAACTACTTTTTCTTTACCTGGCAGAATTTCGTAATGCGGCTCCCAACCCTTTTCAGGATCTATACCCATACGCGTAACTAAGTTAGTATAATCTCGCTGTTTTTTATAAGCAGCTTTATCTTCAGGCGCCATTTTACGGACTTCGGCAGGTGTTTTAGTCGCCGCACTTTTACTTTTGCCAGAGCCTGAGGTAGGAAGATCACGTACATGTCCAACACTGGACTTAACAATGAAGTCTTTTCCTAAATATTTATTAATTGTTTTAGCCTTAGCAGGAGACTCTACAATTACTAGCGATTTACCCATAGTTGCCTATTTCTAACCAAATATTTTAAATGTGTTTAGCCCTTTTTGGGCGCGAATATTTATAGGTATATCTACAAACACCTATTGTTACAAGCTTTTAATACAAACTTTTTAGCTTTTATTGATTAATTGAACAATTTCTGTCGTTAAATTAATCAATAAGCCTGTTTTATTCATTTTGTGGTGGAATATATAGAATAGATACAAAAATGCCAACCTTGAGGTTGGCATTTAATTAAAATATTAATTATCAACCATCATCATTAATCGTTAAAGAAGCCACCGTTTGCACACCTTTGGGTGTATCAAATGTGACTGTTAATAAACCCGTTGATGCATCATTCGGATCTGTTTCACGGCTAATTGTAAAGCTTTCAGAAGCAGCCGTTGTTCGACTAGTTTCAAGCATGTTAAAACTATCGCGGCCATCATACTTACCATTAGTTGTGGCAATTGAAACAGAAGTTCCTTCAGGGATTGGGTTGTTGTACCTATCAGAGTAATAAGTACTTAAACGCAGACTTTCCAGTGCATTAACACCACCCGTACTTAGATCAACCAAACTTACATCACAAAAATTATCATCACTAGAAAGCTCTATGCGTAGAACAGTCGTAGCATCATCAGCTTTGTCACCATCTTTTTTGTGTTCTGTGTAAATATTCTTGCAATTTTCTATATTTGACTTCAAACCTTCTGCATTGTCAGTTTTAACTTCATCACCTGTTGCAGCTAATTGTGTAGCATATTCACTGTTAAGATCTTCCTTTGATACAACAAAACGACTATAAACTGTGCTACCTGATAATATAATTTGAAATGACTCTCTGATATCAACTAGATCTTTCTCACATAAACTTGCAAACGTTGCATCAGCTGGCGGGTTTGTTGCCTGCTCAGTACACAATAAGCCATTATATTTTCCATCTGCTAAAGTGTGCATTTCATTTAAATCAATATCGAAGCTTTCTTCAAAGTGGCCACCATTTGTATTTACAGGGCTACATGGGTCACCTGTATCACCTTCGCGGCAAAAGTCAGCTTCTTTAGTAATTTGAGCGGTTACGGGATCATAAATTGCGGCTAACCCGTCATACTTGCCATTTTCATTATGATCAACATAGGCCTCAGTTAAATCATAACCACTAAAATACTCATTTGTATCAAAACGTCCGTTACCATTAATATCTATGAACGACTCTTGTCCTTTTGCTGTAGCCAGTACCGTAATACGACCACCTAAAGGTACTCCATCTGTATTTTCCGCCGCATTGTTAATACCATTTATACAAGGTGCGGCAACACCAAAATATGAGTCACAGTTTATCTGGTTAGTCCTAGGATTAGTAGAATCTATGCGATTATTCCACATGCTATCGGTAAATGGTTTTGGATTTTGATTTCGCCACTGCGCATTACACTGGCCATCAATAGTGCGGCACTCTAATTGTGGGTCAAATGCACTGCCGTTTAACGTACCAATTGCTCCGCCTTCAGTGGTTAAATATACAGCAGTACCATCTGGCACAGGGTTATTAAAATGATCGGCTAAATAAACTGATACCTCGTTAATATCACCGATAGAATCAAGCCCTTCAATATTGATAGTTTCAGCGCCTGCGGTAAAGCTATTACCATCAGGCAAACCAGAGCTAATTGACACGAGATCCGATACCGTAATAACTTGTTCATCAAGTGCTAGTAACGATAACTCACCTGCAGGACAAGCAACATTTTCATCGCGCTCTTCGGCTGACTTTTGACATTCAGCATAAACATTTTGCCAACAAGTTACGTTATCATTTTGATTTTCGGGAATTTGATCGTCAGGAACAAAGCATGCTTGCACCCTAACAGCCATTGGAATGTAGCCTGCGATTACTTGCACGCGCGCAAGTCCATCACCGTCTGTAACTACACTTGGGTGTGATAAACTAATTGCACCGTTAGTTGAGCTTAAACGAAAATCTATACGACTACTTTTAACATCTTGACCTATTTTATCTTTAAGCTTAAAAGTAATTTCAGAAATATCATCGCGTGCCTGTCCACCAGTGCCCTTTAATGCGATAACTGACTCTGTGGCATCAATAAATTCTATCGATTCAATAGGTGCTGTTGAAACAGGAATGTTTATTGATTTAACAATTGGTGCACCACCAGTTAATACTGTTGCTGTTACGGTATCGCCTTGAGCCGCACTACAACCATTTGTACGATAAGTCGTCGTCGCTATACCACTAATACTGGTGGCTGTTTGATCCATGACGGATAAACCGGCTTGTACACAACCTGATGTAAATTCAACATCTAAAGGCGAAACAACCGAATTACCTTCTGTATCAAATATTTCAATTGTTATGACTGTCGTAGCACCTGCTGCAAGTGGTAAGTATTCATCCTCAATAGGATTACCACTTGCATCTAATTTATTAAATAAGCCATTACTAATATCAATGTTTAGTTCTGCTGTGGAAATTTCAAATGCTTTTTGGCTCGAAGCCGATTTAGAAGCCGCCGTTATTTCACCCGCCCCGCTATTCGCACCGGGTTGTAATTTTAATAGTGCAAAACCAAAGTTATCTGTTAATGCTTTGCCTGAGTCAGGTAAAAGTCGCCCAAGATCTGTGGAAACTTCACTGATAATCCCAGAAAAACCATCTCCTGAGCTATTATCGGTCACTTTAACAAGCACATCTATCAATTCATCTGATGAGAACTGATTTACAATTTCACAACCAGATGAAGCTAATGATTGTTCTAGGGATGTATTATTCCTATTTGCATCCCAACCATCTGTACAATCTTTTAATAGTTTAATGTCGATATTAGCGAGCGCAGTTTCAACAGAAGCATCATCACCACTTGAAATAAAACCCGCTATTTTAGTAATAGTTTCACCACTTTCTGCTTGGTAACTGGCAATAACTTGGCCTGCGCCTTTTAAGTCACCGCTGCTTAAAGTCACGCTCGCTAAACCATTTTCATTTGTTAACGCCGTACCAAGTTCTGGGATGATTTTGCCAGTAAAATTAGTATTAAAGCTAATTAGTTGCTCGCTCAGTGGCTCACCATCATCTTTTAGTGTTGCAATTACTTGACCTTTATTATCTTTACTTACCGGATTTGTTTCAGTAAATCTTTGATTATTTTGGTCTACAACACTTAGCTCAAGGGTAATACTACCAATAATCCCTGCATTACCCCCTTGCCCACCTGATGATGTAAAAGCAAAGCGTTCGGTAACATTGATGTCACCGTCACCGCCCACAAAGGTCGCAGTTATTTCGCCAGCACCGGCTTGTACTCCTGCTGAAAGCTCAACAGTCGCAATCCCTTCGCTATTAGTAAGAGCAGAATTTACATTTACAGCGCCGATATCATCAGCCAAAGTAAAAGTAATTCTTTGCCCATCAACTGGTTCATCATTTTTTAATAGAGTGACTTTAATATCTATCGGATCAATCTCGGTTACTGCATTACTAGTTTCGTCGCTTTCTTTTACATAACCTTGAGCAGATAGAGTATAAATAGGTTCATCAATAGTACCGTCATCTCCACCATCAAGTGAGCCACCCTCTTTTTCAAGTGAACCACCGCCGCCGCATGCCGCGAGAAAAAAACTAAATAACACAATATTGAGCCAGCGCATTAAAGGCATTGACCTCTCCCTGTAATTTTATTGTTTAATAACATATGTAAACCTTAACCTTATATTAACCTATAACCAATACTAAAATCATATTTTTTGGCGCACCATCGTATTATTTCGATGTTTTTTAACGAGATAAATTAAAAAATTTATCGATTTTTTGTGTATAAAAATCTGCATGCTGTTAGGCTATGACAAATTTATAAAAAATAGATTATTAGTATGTCAAAAATCCGTTCAATGAGTTTAACCACTCGGATCATGATTGGTATGATTCTAGGTGTTGCCGTGGGCTTTTTATTTCAAGCTATCGTAATAGGTGAAGAAAAGTTCATCATTCCTCCCGGGTTATTATCTATACCTATTAAGAGCTTTCTAGTTGATGGCTTATTTCATATCGGTGGGCAAATATTTATTGCCAGTTTGAAAATGCTAGTTGTGCCGTTAGTATTTGTGTCACTTGTTTCTGGTACCTGCAGTTTAAGTGACCCTAAAAAATTAGGGAGTTTAGGTGGGAAATCGATTGGCCTATACCTAATTACAACTGGGGTTGCGATCACCGTAGCGATGACTTTAGCTATACTAATTAGCCCTGGTGATGGCGTTGAGCTTCCAACCAATGCTAGTTTCGACGCAAAAGAAGCGCCGACTTTAGCCCAAGTTATTATTAATATGTTCCCCACTAACCCTATTGATGCAATGGCAAGTGGCAATATGCTACAAGTAATTGTTTTTTCGCTCTTGTTTGGTATTGCAATGGCATTAAGTGGGAAAGCAGGTAATCGAGTAGCAGCCGTTTTTGAAGATCTTAACACGATTATTTTAAAGCTAGTTACACTACTAATGAACGTGGCACCGTATGGTGTTTTTTGTTTAATGGCAAAATTATTCACCACCATACAAGTTGAGTTAATACTAAGCTTAGCAAAATACTTTGCTGTTGTTGTTGCCGCGCTAGCTATTCATGCCTTTGTAAATTACAGCATTTTATTAAAACTATTTACTGGCTTAAACCCTGTTATCTTTTTAAAGAAAATGAAGCACACCTGCTTATTTGGATTTAGTACATCAAGTTCAAGTGCGACAATGCCAATTACACTTGAAACGGCAACCAAAAAGTTAGGTGTAAATAACTCAGTTGCATCATTTACGATTCCTTTAGGTGCAACAATCAATATGGACGGCACCGCAATTATGCAAGGTGTGGCGACGGTCTTCATTGCACAAGTGTATAATGTCGACTTGGCTTTGTCAGATTACCTAATGGTTGTTCTCACTGCGACACTTGCTTCTGTTGGGACTGCGGGTGTACCTGGTGTTGGCTTAATAATGCTGGCCATGGTGCTAAACCAAGTTGGCTTACCTGTTGAAGGGATTTCAATTATCATCGGTGTCGATAGACTACTAGATATGATCCGAACCGCAGTTAACGTGACAGGTGATTGTATGGTTACCTGTGTAGTCGCAAAGTCAGAAGGTCAGCTTGATGAGCAAATCTTTAACGATCCTGACGCGGCAAAAGACTTAGAAGATTATCACAAATCAACTGAGTAATAGTTGCTAAATAATATTAATAAAAAACCCGCGTAAATCGCGGGTTTTTTATAAACTCGTAATTAAAACTGTTTAATTACGGTTGTAAGGATTTAAAACGTGATATTAAATTTACACCAGCGCGGTTTAAACCTGAGCTCATACCAAGTGCAAATTTATCACTCAAGCCCTTTTTAATTTTATAATGAACTTTATATATTTGACGCTCATTACGGCTTGCTAATAATGCGTCATCGCTGGTTTGAATGCTATCAACTAACCCTTTTTCAATAGCTTGTGTAGCAAACCAGTGCTCCCCTGTAGCAACACTATTTATATCTAAAGTCGGTCTTTGGGTACTAACAAAGGTTTTAAATAGATCATGCGTTTGTTCAATTTCATCACGAAATTTTTCACGAGCCTTCTCTGAATTTTCACCGAACAGAGTTAGCGTTCGCTTAAATTCACCTGCTGTTATTTGTTCAAAATCAACATCATTCTTTTTAAGAACTTTATTAAAGTTAGGGATTTGTGCAATTACACCAATCGAGCCTACAATTGCAAACGGGGCAGCAATAATCTTATCTGCAACACAGGCCATCATGTAACCGCCGCTCGCAGCTACTTTATCTATAGCTACCGTTAGATTAATTCCAGCATCTTTTAAACGCTGTAATTGCGATGCAGCCAACCCATACCCATGCACAACACCACCACCACTTTCTAGGCGCACGAGTACTTCGTCTTGCTCTTTATTAGCAATGAGTAAGATAGCGGTTATTTCTTCACGTAAACTATCCACTTCATGTGCATCCATGCTACCGGTAAAATCAATTACATAGAGCTTAGACTTAGGTGTTTTATCATCCTCTTTTTTGGCTAATTGCTTTTGCTGTTTTTGGTGCGTTTTCAACTCTTTTTTAGATAAGGTATTTTCAAGAAAATCATCTTTAAGTGAGGTTAATTGCGCCGATAAGTCGTCTATTTCAATTTCACCTTTCTTTGCTTTTGGTTTAACAGCAGTGCCAACAATAAGCGCAACAATAACTGCAAATGCGGCTACAAAGGTAATAGTTTTGGCAAAAAATAAGCCATAGTCGTAGATAAATTCCAACGGTTTGCTCCTAAATAAATTTGCCACAATTTAACATGCTTTCAAACAAAAAAAAGCCACTTTGCAGTGGCTTTTCGGTTATTGGTGGAAATTATTGTTTAATCAGTCACAATGTCTGCATTAGTAATAACTAACATTTTCCCGCGACTCGCTAAATAAGTCGCTATTTGTAACTGCATTTCAGTATTTGCTGCGGCGCTGCCTTCAATGGTTGAGCTTTTGCCTTCATCTTGTGCCGGCGTTAATAGTGAACCATGATGGCCCTTAGTGAATTTCACTAAATAGTTCATACCATCAATTGTTGGACCTTGAGATTCACTTACTGTTGTTGTTCCCATTAAGTTTGCCAATGGTAGCGTACCTGAGATTGGATTATTCATGGTTGCAGGTGGGATGACTTGATCAGCTTTGTTATTTTCACCATCCCCTACTACTGCACTCATGTAAACAGGTGTGCCTAGTGCATTAACCGTGCTTGCATAGTTAGTGGGATCGCCGCCATCAAGTGCGGTTTGCGCTGCAAAAGCAAACTGCGTCATTACACTTTGGATATTGGTAAGTTTTTGCGTTTCGCCCGCCATTGTGAGTGAGGCTGTAAACTCATTATAAGCACATGTAACATATGCTTGCTGATTTTCACTAAACTGGCCACAGTTAGATACTGCACCACCACTTAAGTAGGCATTAAACTCATCAGACTCAGACGTTTCTGCAGCTGATAAAACTGAACCCTGTACAAATGGGCCAAACGTAGCTGACTCAAGCAAGAAGCTTGCAATACCGCCACCACCATTAGCAAGCGCTGCTATATTAACATTAAATAGTGCATCTATTTGTGGATCAAGCGCAGTATTAGTGGTTGCTAGAAATGCAGGAGCAACAATAGCGCCTAGTGAATGACCAACATATGTTACATCTTGCGTATTTAAGCTGGTATCGTTAGTAAAATTTAAACCAAAGCGTAATCCTAATAAGTCAGCTGCTGATTGGCGTAAATTATCACGCGCAACTAATAACGACTGCAAGTTCATATAAGCAAGTACCGAACCGGTTGAAGCATTGAAGTCATCGGTTCCATCTGCATCAACATCTATGCCGCGTTGACCATGCACTGGGTGGTCAATTGCAACTGTAGCAAAACCTTGGATAGATAGGCTTGCTGTTAAGCTCAGCATATCTTCTTTTTTAGAGGTGATACCGTGTTGTAAAATAACCACCGGCCAACCCGTATCTGGCATAGTAATTTCTGCTAATCCAAGCTCTGTGCGTACACCATTAATAACCGGTAAAATTGGCTTAGTAAGCTGCACTGGAATATTAGCAATACTTTGTGTTTTTGGGATTCTATTATATTTAGTTAAATGCTTTGTGCTATCTAGGCCTAAATCACGTTGTTGACCGTCACTAAGAGCTGCACAGGTAGCATCATTAGCACTTATTGGATCTTCTGGGAAAGCATCTCCCGCTTGCGCTTTATAACCAAGTACAGCTACTGCACTGTCGCACATACCTTGCCAGTATGTTGCAGCTAAATCTGATATATCTTTTCCTGTAGGGGTAGATAAGTACATTGGTAGCATAATACTGCCTTCTTCGTACTGCACCCCAGCAAACGCAGGAGAAAGTCCAGTAACCCCTTTAGAAGCAAATACTTGCTCTACGGTAAGTATAGGTTGCTCTGGTACTTGCATTGATGGGGTTTGAATGCTGTCTTGGGTTAAGCTTGCAGCTAATAATTGCTTGATAGTACCAAGCGTAGCCCCAGCTGATTGAATAGTCATCGCCCCGGAAAAGATAATATCGTCCTTAGTGATATCGCCCAAACTTGTCACTACATTTTCGTAACTATTAATAACTGCTTGCAGTGATTTTTGTTCATCAGTGATCAATGGTGTTTCTGCACTAACCGAACCATAAGTAGCAGAAGGCTCAATAGAACGTCCTTGAGAATCCATTAAGCTTGTAGTTAACACATTAATATATGAACTACCGGCTTTAAATGGTTTGAGCGGAATTACCGCTACAGCATCGCCGCTAGCTTTAGTTATAAAATCAACACCAAAGGTAAGTTCACTTAAACCTTTACAAGCGATACCTGCAGGTACAATTGAGCAGTCAGCATCAGTTAAACTTGCGCCCATTACCACTTCAAAAATGCGCACGGCACCGGGTGTACCTGCGGACGTTTCATCAAGCGTTATATTCGGCGGGAAAACTAAATCGATAGCATAAGGAGCTTGTGAGGACCAGCCATCAAGAGCACCTAATGCAAACTGTGGATCTGCATATTCTGCACGAGTAATAGACTCACCAGTTTCTTCGTCAAGCTCACCTGGAATATTCAGTGTGCCATCTTTAGTGCCTTGCATCAGTAAATCATTAGGGACAGATAATATCCCTTGTGCTGGGTCAAACTTAACTGTTGCAGCCGGTATTACTGGTGTAGAATCTTCTTTGACATCTTCTAAGGTTTCACCGCCGCCGCAACCAGTAAGGCCTGCTGTAACTGCAAGTGAGAGTAGCATTTTTTTCATATTGATTGCTCCGCACAGAATCTTCTTTTTATTGTGTGTTGATGACGAATTAAGATTAAAAATATCATAATCTATTAATTTCACGGCTCAAAAACCGGTTAATTTTATGTAACCAGAATATTAATGAGACATTAGACCAGTTAAATTTAACGTAAAGTTTTCATTTTCGCCACCTTATTTCGCAATAAATTCGATAACTTGACGTTTTGCTATGTTAAAATCCAAAAAATTGTTTAAATTGGTATTTTTATGAACACTTATCAAGCAACAGAAAATGCACTTAACGATAAAGTTATTTTGATCACCGGAGCCGGTGATGGGATTGGTCGCGTTGCGGCGCTAACCTATGCAGAACATGGCGCTACGGTTATTTTATTGGGAAGAACCACGAGTAAACTAGAAGCCGTTTATGACGAAATCATTGCATTAGGCGGCCCAAAACCCGCCATTGTCCCCATGGATTTAAAAGGCGCGACAAAACAAAATTACCGTGATTTAGGCGCAACTATAGAACAGCAATTTGGTAAGCTTGACGGCTTATTAAATAATGCAGGTATATTAGGTTCACTCGGCCCACTTGAACACTTTTGTGCCTCGACCTTTGATAACATCATGAAAGTGAATGTTACTGCACAAGCAATGATCACCAAATATTTATTCCCAGCACTGCGTAAATCGCCTAATGCGTCAATTATTTTTACTTCATCCGGTGTGGGCCGTAAAGGCCGTGAATTTTGGGGCGCTTATGCAATATCAAAATTTGCCGTAGAGGGCATGATGCAAACGTGGGCATGTGAAGTGGGTAAAACCAATATTCGTGTTAACTGTATTAATCCAGGCGCAACACGTACCGCAATGCGTGCAAGTGCATACCCAGGTGAAGATAGAGATAAACTAGCCACACCTGAAGATTTAATGGCTACCTATTTATACCTAATGAGTGATGACTCCGTTGATGTAAATGGTCAATCTCTCGACGCACAAACAAAGTAACTTTTTCGTCTATAAAAATACAAAAAAAGCCGCTAACGTTG
>NZ_JBQSVO010000101.1:0-13907 GCF_052376275.1 Pseudoalteromonas sp. AOP7-A1-14
CATCGGTGCAAACACATAAATTTTACCTACGTAAGTATTGAAAGCTTCCCAATTATCCCTATCGGGATTTACTATTTCATTTATAGCGGCATTTCCAAACATCTCTATCTCATCAAAATCTTTAACTAAAAGAGTCTGTAATTGAATTTGCTTTTCATGCTTAATTTTCCTATCAAAAAGAGTTTTACTTTCTTCTTGTAACTCTTTTTGAAGGCGCACTGACTCAAGCCGATCATTCGCAGCATTGCTATTAGTAATTGTTTGTTCTTTATTACTTTGAGACTGAAGATAAACAGTAAAAATAACACCAACGAATGAGAAAAAAGCAAGAGCTGGCCCTAATACACCACCAAAAAAGCTCCCAAAATGCGACCAAGTTTCAGTAGTACCACCAAATCCGACACCAAGGCTAAACATCCACAAAAATAAAACGCCAATAATAGAAAAGATAGCCAAAATAACGATACTAATAAGTTTACTTTTATCCGACATATTATTCCTAAACTCCCTTAAATAGTTGTACTATCTGGTACAATCAATAATCTTAAAATTTCGTTGTTAACCACCGCGAGTAAAATAAAGGCTAGGCCTTGTTTTTAATTTCTCTATTTTTGGACGAAAGTAAAAAAGAAAGCCCTGACCCTATTCCTTCTACAACCCTTAACGATTTTGCTGGGCGATAAAAGCAAGCGAGTGCTGATTGAATAAGTCGGGGCGTTCTACATTACAGACATGGCCGCAATGGTGAATAGTTTGCAGTACGCTATTTTTATGGCGCTTAACCATTTCTTTAACAGGGCCTAGGAACATATGATCTTCCTTACCCATAATGTAAAGAATGGGTATATCAATGTCTTTTTCTTTGAAATACTGCATTAAAGGGTTTACGTCCATGGCTAATTTAAAGCACTTTATAAACTCTTTTTGGCACAAGCGCTTTGCTTCACGAACAAACAAAAGTCGAGATTCTTTATGACGCTTTTCGGCATCATAATAAAAGAAAATAAACGATACAGCCACATATAAGGCAAGAAGTGTTTAAAAGTATTACCTAAATAAACTAATGTATTACTGCGAGTATTAAAGCGAGTAACCGCTCCACCTAGCACCATGCTAGAAACATAGTGCGGCGCAATTTCAGCAATATTTCGAATGAGTATTGTGCCCAATGAAATGCCAACAAAGTGTGCGCTGGGGATATTGTTATGATCTAACACATCAATAATATCTTTAGAGACATTATTAAACGAATAATTATTATCAACAAAGTTTTGCACTAAGTTATTCGATTTACCGTGACCACGAAGATCAAGCAACAACACATTATATTCTTTTTTATAAGCTTTAAGCTGACGAAACCAAATTGCCGAACTACCACCTGCGCCATGAACAAATACAATCCATGTTTTACTGGTTTCGTGCGCAAAAGTAGTATGGAAAAGAATGTCTTTGCTCATTGCAGTTAGCGGCCTGTTTACTTCGTTTGGCATATTTAATTGCAGGAAGTATAACGGAGTTTAGAATAAATCTCTTATGAAGTTCCGAACAATGGCTTCTACTTAACAGATTTTTATTTTTAGTTGGAACCAATAAAAATGATCCTTCCCTGTTTTCACGCCATGAAAACCGCCTCTATTGGCTTTGCTGCTCGCGTGACGCTATAGCGTGTTGGGTTTTGCTCCAACTAGCCTACAGTAAAGTGTGATGTAGTGTTGCCTTTTAATGATTTTGCTCACTTTTACACCACTGTTTCGTATTCATGACACTTACCCTTCTATTAAGTCTAATTAATTAGTCTACAACCTCCCAAAGCATGAAAGTTGCGGCCAAAAATTATATTCTTCGGCGCAATTATTATCATAAATAATGGACACACACATATGACACCATCACAAGATGCAACGCTTTCAAATGCATCAGGTGCACACACCTACCCACACTTCTAAATGGAACCTACACGATACGCGGTGGACGCTAAGTTTATTTGGCACCGCTGTAGGCGCAGGCATTTTATTTTCACCCATAAACATTGGTATTGGCGGTTTTTGGCCTTTAATTATATTGGCGTGTTTAGCGTTCCCAATGACCTTTTGTGCACACCGTGGTTTAGCGCGTTTTGTACTTTCATCTAAAAATAAAGATGCCGATTTTACCGATGTAGTTGAGGAGCACTTTGGTGTGACTGCGTATAGGTTAATCTCTTTATTATACTTTTTATCTATATTTCCTATTTTGCTTATTTACGGCGTAGGCTTAACCAATACCGTTGATAGCTTTATGGTTAACCAAATGGGGCTTGAGTCGCCATCTCGCGTGCTGCTTTCGGGCGTATTGGCTGCAGGTATGATAAGCCTTATGATGGGCGGTGAGCGATTAGCTGCGTGCATTTGCAATTTTGGTGTATCCGCTTGTGGGTATATTATTCTTTTTATCGCTTTATTTAATACCTAGCTGGCAAATGCCTGATATGAGCTTACCTGAAGCGGGCAACTTTACTAAAACGCTGTGGCTGTCGGTTCCTATTATTGTATTTTCGTTTAGCCATGCAGCGGCTATTTCAAGCTTTGTTAATGTGCAGCGTGGTCATTATGGCAATCAAGCTACTAACAAAGCAGAGGCTATTTTAAAGCGTACTAGCTTACTGCTTATTACCTTTGTACTGTTATTTGTGTTTTCTTGCGTGCTGTCGCTTACAGGCGAGAAAATGGCTGCTGCTAAAGCCGCTAACGTATCGATTTTATCGTACCTACCTAATATCACGAGTAATTCGTTTATTGCCACCCTTGGGCCGCTTGTTGCGTTTATTGCTATTACCTCGTCATTTTTAGGTCACTTTTTAGATGCACGCGAAAGCTTTACCGGTTTAGTAACTAAGGAAACAAGCTTAAGCGCAAAAGTAGCCGATAAAATTGGCGTGCTAATTATGTTTTTTGTTATTTGGTTTTGCGCGGTTAAAAAACCAAGTATTTTAGACATGATGGATCAGCTATCTGGCCCTATCATCGCGATGATTTTATTTATTATGCCTATGATAGCCGTGTACAAAGTACCTGCGCTGAGCAAGTATCGTAATCGCTTAAGCACATTGTTTATATTAGCGGTTGGGTCGCTTGCTGTATTTGCACTTATTTACAGTATGCTCAAGTAACTTTTTAAACGCCCAGCTAAATTAATTAGCTGGGCTTTTTTAGACATAAAAAAATGGCGCTCACTGAGCGCCATTTTTAATTTAAATCGATGTGCTTATTCTGTGTCTGGTAAGTTGCGACCGTAGAAAATTTCTTGCATCTCGCGGGTTAATTTAGAGCGAATAGCTTCTTCTTCGTCTTCAGATAAATCGTCAGTTGAAACACCAAATAAATAAGCGTTGAGGTCAGTTTCTTTAAGCATCATTTTAGTGTGGAAAAGATTTTCCTGATACACGTTTACATCCATCATGTGGTACGCTTCTTTGGTATCTTCAGTCATGTAATTCTGAATAGAATTAATCGCATGATCAATAAAATGCTTCACACCATCTACGTCACGAGTAAAGCCACGTACGCGATAATCAATAGTAACCACGTCAGACTCTAAGCTATGAATTAAAAAGTTTAACGCTTTTAATGGTGAGATAATACCGCAAGTTGATACTTCGATATCAGCGCGGAATGTACAAATCCCATCATCAGGGTGTGCTTCTGGATAAGTGTGCACACAAATATGGCTTTTATCTAAGTGAGCAACAACCGTTTCAGGCAGTGGTCCTGGCGCTTCGTCAACATCATAAGATTGCTGTTGCTCGATTGGCTCTTCAGCAATTAGAATAGTTACGCTAGCACCTTGCGGATCATAATCTTGACGAGAGATATTCAAAATGTTGGCGCCAATAATATCGACTACGTCGCCTAAAATATCGGTAAGCCGGTTAGCACTGTACTGCTCGTCGATATATTCTAGATATTCTTTACGCTGTTGCTCTGTCTTTGCGTAGCAAATATCATAAATACTAAAGCTTAAGCTTTTGGTTAAATTATTAAAGCCATGAAGCTTAATTTTATCGAAGGGTTTGTTCATGCTAAACCAACCTGTAAACGAGTGAAATCTGCACTTGCAGAATTAAAAGTTCGCGGATTTTATACGAATTTTCCTTCTGGAAAAAGCCTTATTTTTACTGTTCTTGAACAACTTCGTGGCTGTGCGTGATTTTTACTGTTTTATCAAGCATTAAGGCAACCGAGCAATACTTTTCTGCAGACAATTCAACCGCTCTTGCAAGGTGCTTTTCAGCGACATTATCACCAGTCACAACAAAGTGTAAATTAATCGTAGTAAATACCCGTGGCGCTGATTCTGCACGCTCAGCACTTAACTGAACTTGAACATCAGAGAATGATTGCTTGGTTTTTTTCAAGATGCTGACAACATCAACAGATGAGCAGCAGCCTACTGACATCAGCATCATTTCCATTGGACTTGGCGCAGCACTTTCACTACCAGCATCAAAAACTATATTGTGGCCTGAATTAGAAAGACCAAGGAAAGTATCGCCATCAACCCATTTTACATTTGCTTGCATGTGTTCAATCTCTTAAGTAAATTTTCTTGATTGTAAGCAAGTTAAGCGTAGATGCAATGAAAAGCGATAAACTTAGGCGACAGCGTTGTCGAAGAGGTTTTTAACAAGACTTGTAAATTCATTAATAAGTGCGTGCTGACCCATTGTGACTTTCTGGTTACGCTGCTAAGCACTTCTTGCAGGTCATACACAATACCGTCTACTTCACGTACTATATTTGGCTACGTTGTTCGGCACTAAGCTCGGTATGTTGCTGGCAGAGCAACATGGCGCTTTCAGCAATGTCGTCTTCAATAAGCTTCATTATTGAAGGAGCACCTGGCTTTACTTTGCTGGGCTTCTAAAAGAGTGCTAAATTTTGAGTTAGGTACATGATCAAATCATCATACCCTTGCCTATCTAAAACCATTTTTTACATCGATTGAATTTACAACTTCCTTGATTTAAAAAACATTTTTAAATGCTAGCTTTGCCCTAGCGCTAATAAAAAAAGCAGCTTGAGCTGCTTTTTTTATTATTAATGATAACGCGTCTTTTCGTCAATAATATTAATCGATTTTTAAGCCTGGGCTTAAGGTTGCTGGCATTGCCACTTTTTCAAGCTCAACCGAAGCAACAGGGTAAGCACAGTAATCAGCCGCATAGTATGCGCTAGCACGGTGGTTACCTGAAGCGCCAATACCACCAAATGGTGCCGCACTTGAAGCGCCTGTAATTGGACGATTCCAATTAACAATACCAGCGCGAATACGACGTAAGAAATGCTCGTAATCATCAGCGTTGTCGCTTAATAAGCCTGCTGATAAACCAAAGCTGGTGTCGTTAGCTTTATCAATTGCTTGGTCAAAATCACTAAAGCGAAATACTTTTAAAAGTGGGCCAAAGTGCTCTTCATCAGGGAAGTCGGCAACGTCAGTGCAATCTAAAATTCCCGGCGTTACAAATCCTGTATTCTCAGTATGCGTAAGCTCAACGAGTACATTGGCACCTAAATCAACCAGTTCTTGCTGGGCTTTAGCCATACCTGCGGCTGCGGCTGATGAGATCATTGACCCCATAAATGGCTGGTCTGCATCATCAAAGTTACCCACTTTAGTTGCTTTAGTGGCTTTAATTAAGCCCGCTAAAATTGCATCGCCTTGTTCACCTGCTGGTAAAAACAACTTGCGCGCACATGTACAGCGTTGACCACTTGAAATAAACGCAGACTGTACGATGTCATGAATTGCCGCTTTCGTATCTGCAACATCAGTTACGATCAACGGGTTATTCCCCCCCATTTCAAGCGCTAAAATTTTACCTGGTTGGCCAGCAAACTGTTCATGTAAAATATGACCTGTACGTGAAGACCCAGTAAAGAATAAGCCATCAATACCTTTATGAGAGGCAAGTGCTTTACCTGTTTCTACTTCACCTTGTACAAGGTTAATTACGCCCGCCGGTAAACCGGCTTTTTGCCATAACTTTAAGGTTAGTTCAGCCACTTTTGGAGTTAACTCTGATGGTTTAAATATCACGGTATTACCCGCTAAAAGTGCCGGTACAATATGACCATTAGGTAAGTGCCCAGGAAAATTATAAGGGCCAAATACCGCAACGACACCGTGTGGTTTATGGCGGATCATCGCGCGACCTTGCGGCATTGAGTTTTCGACATCACCGGTGCGCTCTAAAAACGCTTTTTCAGAAATAGCGATTTTACCTACCATAGCCCCTGCTTCAGTGCGGGTTTCCCATAATGGCTTACCCGTTTCTTGCGCGATAGTTATAGCCAGTTCTTCGCTATTTTCTTTAAGTTGCTCAGCAAATGCTTTAACAATTTCTAAACGTTCGCTAAAGCTTTTATCAGCCCAGCTGTAAAATGCTTCACGAGCAGAGCTTATCGCATCATCAACTTGGCCTTGAGTTGCCGATTGCGCTTGCCAAATAACCTCGTTATTGGCTGGATTAACTGATTTAAATTCGTGACCTTGGCCTTGTGACCATTGACCATTAATAAATTGAGCAGGATGAGTCATACGATTTCTCCTTTAAACGGGCTTTAAATTATAGGGCGCTTGCGGTAACAGTGTCACCGGCTTGAAGATGTAATGCATCGGCAATTTCTTGCGATAGCAGCAACTCTTTGGCTCTGTCATCAAAATTAAGTTCAGCAACGGTTGCTCTAAAATCACTAAGTTTTTCATTAGCAAGCATTACTGGCGTTGCACCGCTATTTTCGCCTATTACCACTGTAAAGTTATGAGCATTGCGAATAGTCGCTACATTATCTACTTTTGCTTCAACAGTTGGACCTGCGTCAAAAATATCAACATAGCCATTAAAGGTGAAGCCTTCACTTTTTAACAAACCGATTGCTGGGCCTGTGTTGTCGTGCACTTTGCCGATTACGGCTTGAGCATCTTTACTAAGTAAATTGACGTAAATCGGGTATTTAGGCATTAATTCAGCAATAAATACTTTTTGGCCAATGCCACTTAAGTAATCCGCTGTAGGGAAATCCATTGAGAAAAAATGCTCTTCCAGCCATTGCCAAAAAGGGCTGTCGCCATTTTCGTCAGATACACCGCGCATTTCAGCAATTAATGTTTGTGCAAAGCGTTCTTGATGCTGCTTAATAAACATAAAGCGTGATTTAGATAGTAAACGACCATTGTTATCTTTGCGGTAGCCATCTTTTAAAAATAGCGTACATAACTCTGTAGCGCCGGTGTAATCGTTACATAAAGTTAGGATATCGACCGCTTTATAAACATCAAGGGTGCGTGATGAGTGAATAGCTTTACTTAAATGATAATGGTAAAACGCATCATCTAAACCTACTGCGGCTTCAATACCTGAAGTACCTACCACTTCACCTGTTTCGCTATCTTCAAGAACAAACAAGTAACCTTCATCACCAGGATGATCTGTACTTTTTGCGAAAGAGCCTACTGAGCGGTCTATTCTCTTTTGTAATAACTCTTCATTATTAGGTAAAGACGTAAAACCATGCCCTGATTCATGGGCAATATTCAATAATGCTGGGTAATCAGATTGCTGGATTGGGCGAAGGATCATCATGAGTCCGCTTGCTCCCTTATAAAATAACGGTAAATTAGAATATCAGGGCAAGTGAACCTTGCCCTTATTTAATAATGGGTGCCTAGCGATTAACCATTAACAATTTTGGCTACGGCTTTTTCAAAGCGCGCCATACCTTCGCGGATATCGCTATCTGGTATAACTAGTGATGGTGTAAAGCGGATCACATCAGCACCAGCAACCAGTGACATAACCCCCTCACCAGTTGCAGCGACTAAAAACTCTTTGGCACGACCTTTAAATGTTTCATTAACCGCAGCACCAATTAATAAACCTTGTCCGCGAATTTCAGAAAACACCTGGTATTTTTCGTTAATTGCAGTTAAAAGCTCGTGAAAAAGCGCTGACTTTGCTTTTACGCCATCAAGCACTTCAGTAGTGTTAACTGTGTCAAATGCTGCTTCTGAAACCGCACATGCCAGTGGATTACCACCGTACGTTGAACCATGCGTACCTACTTTAAGGTGTTTCGCAATATCAGTAGTCGTTAGCATCGCCCCTATTGGGAAACCACCACCCAACGCTTTTGCACTGGTTAAAATATCTGGCGTTACATTTAGACCTTGATAAGCATAAAGTTCACCAGTGCGGCCTACACCCGTCTGCACTTCATCAAAAATAAGCAGTGCATTATGCTTAGTACATAGCTCGCGCACGCCTTGTACAAACTCGTCAGTAGGCGAAATAATACCGCCTTCACCTTGTAAAGGTTCCATCATTACTGCGCATGTTTTATCAGAGATTAGCGCTTCAAAAGCAGCTAAGTCATTATAATCACAATGTACAATATCACCAGGTTTAGGACCAAAGCCGTCTGAATAAGACGTTTGGCCGCCCACAGTGACTGTAAAAAATGTGCGACCGTGGAAGCCTTTATTAAATGAAATAATTTGTGACTTTTGTTCGCCGTGGTTATCAAGCGCAAAGCGACGAGCTAATTTAAGCGCCGCTTCGTTTGCTTCAGCGCCTGAGTTGGCAAAATAAACTTTATCAGCAAAAGTTGCATCAACTAACTTTTTAGCTAAGCGTAATGCAGGCTCATTAGTCATTACATTTGATAAGTGCCAAATCTTCTCGCCCTGCTCTTTTAGTGCATTCACTAATGCTGGATGACAATGACCTAGACAGTTAACCGCAATACCACCGGCAAAATCGATAAATTCACGACCTTCTTGGTCCCATACGCGAGAGCCTTCGCCTCGAACTGGAATTACACTTGAAGGGGCGTAGTTAGGAACCATTACTTGATCAAATAATTCGCGGTTGACTGTCATTTTATATCCTCTTAATTGTTAGTACGCAGAAAGTAAAAATAGTTATTTCACTACTTTAATAAGGTGCAAATCAGCATAGCGTAAATTGCAGATAAATACTCTCTGGTTCAATTTTCAGTCGTTTATTATTCCAGAATTATTCACTATTGTCTCTTCTAAAACTTTCATGTAGCCCTTTGAAATAAAGGCTTTGAGATATAATTTCAAAGATAGTGAATAACTATTTGAGTAACTGAATACAGCTCGACTTAAGACATAAGGCGGCACTCCATACAGCCAAGCAGCACTTGAGGCATAAAAAGCATGGGTAGTAGTTATGTTTAACAGTGAATGAATAGTCGCAAAAAAATTAGCGATAAATCAAAAAAAGAGCTGAAATAATGGTTAACTATTAAAGTAAAGCGCAATATTTAGGCTATTTTTAATATTAAAATTCTGAAAGTTACCTTTTTGGAGTGCCTTGATCTCAGCTTGGCTAAAGTTAAAATAATCAAACCAGCTGATTTTTTTCATCCTCTTTAATTAACAGGTGCTCAGCTAACCCACATAATACGGGTACATTAACCAAAGCGACAAGCTCTCGACCAAGCCAACTTAAGCCGGCTCTAAACGGCCAACTGATGCTGATTTAACTGCCAGCATGTCTAATATCGCCGGTACGTTATCTTCTATGCCGATGGTGTCATGGATAATGCCGTCTATATTTTAAAGCTGTTTGGCCATTGCATTGCCAATAATTTGGTGCAGCTCTTCACTCGCTTTCGCACGATACTTATGATGAGCAGCACTGGTTTCTACCTCACTTTATGTGCAGCAACTTCCACTTCAAGCAAGGTGCATTGTTTAAGTGGCTCATCATCGTTTAGATCTAATGTTTGGATAAAGCCTATTTGCTGCTGAGCAAAATTATGACCAAGCAATAAATAGTCTGCCCGTTCATTAAGCACACCTGCTGTGTGTTGTTGACGTTTTAAGATTAGAAGCGAGTTAAAAAGTTAGCAAGTAATTCAAGCCCTTCCTCAGTTAAAATAGCTTCCGGGTGAAATTGCACTCCTTCCAACGCTAACTCTTGATGTAACAACCCCATTATTTCATCAACATCACCATTTTTGTGCTGCGTCCACGCTGTTATCGATAATTCATCAGGGAGTGTTTGCTTATCAACTATTAATGAATGATAACGACACACCGTAAGCGGGTTAGCTAAGCCATTAAAGACCCCTTGTTGCTGGTGAAATATAGGCGATGTTTTTCCATGCATAACTTGCTTAGCACGAACAATTTTAGCACCAAGAGCTTGGGCTATGGTTTGATGCCCTAAGCAAATTCCCAGTATGGGGTAAGTACCTTTTAGCTGCTCTACTACGGATAACGAAATACCCGCTTCACTAGGAGAGCACGGCCCGGGCGATAGCACGATATGCTGAGGGTTAAGGGCCTTTATTTGACTAACCGTTATGTCATTGTTGCGTTTTACTAACACTTCTTGACCTAAGCGCTGAAAATATTGCACTAGGTTGTAAGTAAACGAATCGTAGTTATCGATCATTAACAGCATTGGGTAAGTGGCTCGTTATATGTAAAAAAGGGTGGTGTTGCCTGTAGCTGTGCGCATTCTACCCCAATCCATAGTAACTTTCAGTTAATGTTACGCAAAAACGTTAAGCACAAATGTGAATAATAGATAAAGCGAGTACGCTTATACCAACCTCTTCTGCATTCTTTAGCTCACCTAAATTAGTATTAATTTAAGTGCTCAGATAAATCTGCTTTTTCTTGCTCCGATAGTACTTGCTTGGCTTTATTAGCAAAATCATAGCGAACCATAACTGTTTTACCTACCGCACAACATTTGTCATTCTGATAAGCCTCTTGGCGTACTGTAAATGAACTATTGCCAACTTTTTCTATGCTACTTTTAATAGTCACTTCCAAGCCATAAAATAGCTCACCCACAAAGCTCACTTCAATATTGGCAATAATCAACTTCCAATCGTGGGGATTTAAATCAGGGGTGAAAAACCTAAAAATAGGCGCCCGTGCGGCTTCAAACCAAACGGGGAGTACGGTATTGTTGATGTGGCCAAGTACATCAGTTTCGCTAAAGCGTGGCATTAGTTTTTCAATAAACATAACAATCCAATAATAATTTATAAAGGTAATTCATGACGGACTTTATTCGCGTTTACGATAACGCCCTAAGCAAAGAATTTTGCAATAACTTTATCACGATGTTTGAGCAAAGCCCGCATTTAAAACAAGGTATGACGTCAGGCGGAATTGATTTAGCAAAAAAAGACAGTCATGACTTATACCTAAATAACCACAGTGAATACGCTGAACATCTAAAACATATTCAACAAACCACTGCGGGTTATATTTTTAAGTACATTGAAGAACATATTTTTATGATGATTGGGGCATTTGGTTTAAAAGTGCATCACCCAAAGACGGGAGTACCGACAGATTTAACCCAAGCTAACTTTGATGAGATAGGTAAACCGCAATTACCTTTACTCGTACAACAAATTTTTCGTTTAGGTAATATTCAAGCACAAAAATATCAAACAAATAAAGGCGGCTACCCTTATTGGCATAGTGAAGTTTACCCACAAGCAGGCCATAATGACGCGCTGCATCGGGTACTGTTATTTATGTTCTACTTAAATGATGTTGAAGAAGGTGGCGAAACCGAGTTTTATTACCAAGAGCGTAAAATATCACCCAAACAAGGCAGTATGGTTATAGCCCCCGGTTACTTTACCCATACTCACCGTGGAAATAAGCCCATATCAAACGACAAGTATATTTTAACTTCGTGGGTATTATTTAACCACGCCGAACAGATTTACGGGCAACCACGATCTTAATATTCAATTTGCAAGGTCAAAGCTCCACTAAAACTTTGACCTTGCTCCTTCAATATTTACCCTAAAAGTTCATCAAATAAATCAAACAACTTATCAAGCTCTTCGATGGTGTTGTAGTGCATACAACCAATACGGACTACACCGCCTTTATCGAGCACTTTTAGTTGTTTACATAAACCTTGAGCATAAAAGTTCCCATCCCATACGCACACATGATGCTTACCTAAAAACTCAGAGACTTTACGTGGTTCAAGCCCTTCAAATGTAAGCGCAAACGTTGGAGTGCGCTCGCTTAAGCGATCTAGGTCATCAATACCAAACAATTTTATTTTTGGATAATTAACTAACCGTGTTAGAAAGTGCTCACTAAGTGCCATTTCGTGCTGCTTTGTTTTGGTAAAAGCAGCTGTTAGTTTTTCACGGCGTGAATAGCTTTCACTAAGCTCGCTAATATCGGCAATATAATCAACTGCTGCAACTAATCCCGCTAATGCTTCAAAGCTTTGCGTACCAGTTTCCCAACGCCCAGGAATAATATCTTTTGCAGGCTCTACTTTATATGGCGTAAACCCTTCAAGGTGCGCGCGTTTACCATAAACAATACCCACATGCGGGCCAAAAAACTTATAGGCTGAGCATGCTAAAAAATCACAGTTTAAAGCTTGTACATCAATCAACTCGTGGGGCGCATAATGAACCGCGTCGACATACACAAGTGCACCGACTTTATGTGCAAGCTCTACAATACGTTTGATATCGTTAATAGATCCTGTAGTGTTAGATGCATAAGTCACGGCGACTAATTTAGTATTGGTATTAAGTAAGCTCTCAAAATAAGCTAAGTCTAGGCTGCAATCATCTTCATTGATAAGTGCAGTATTTACTTTAGCACCTTTATCTTCTGCAGCTTGTTGCCAAGATGATACGTTTGAGAAATGATCAGCATTAGTCACAATTATTTCATCGCCGACTTGCCAATCACGGGAAATCGCACGGCTCAGGCTAAATGTCAGGCTGGTCATATTCGCACCAAAGACGATTTGCTCCTCCGATGATGCATTGAGTAAATCGGCCACGGCTTGACGTGCATTTACCATTAACTCAACCGTTTTAGCGCTTGAGAAAAACGCCCCGCCCAAGTTTGAGTTAAAATAGCCTAAATAAGCTGACATGGCGCTAAGCACTTGCTGCGGTACTTGCGAACCACCTGGACCATCTAAAAAAATAGGTGACTTACCAGCTACTTGCTGCATAAGTGCCGGAAATCGACGACGTAGTTGTGTTAAGTTCATCATTAACCCTTAAGCTGTCAGCACGAAGCAATCAAGATAACCTTCTTGGCTGTCATTTATTTTATTCATCGGTGTGGCGTTGTGCCATACTTCGCGGTCGTTGATAAGCGCAAACATACCGTCTTTTATTTCCATTTTAAAACAGGGTTCAGCTTGTTTGTTTTCATATACCAATAGCTCGCCCCCTTCTAAGTTTTCGTGAGACACACCACATATGCATACATGATCAAAACCATCCTGATGAATACCTTCTGGCGCAGGAGGAGTATCACTATCAATAGCTAACATTCTAAATTGATGGATTTCAATGTCACGCTGTTCATCAATTCCGGTAATTGCTCGAAACTCATTTACAATACTTTTCATGCCTTCACTTTCAAGCAAGCTTTGCTCTAAGTTTTCATAAGTGCGTTCAATATTACCTTGGAAGGTATTAATTGAATCGTCTTGTACAAATGCTTTGGTTTTCTGTAATTGTAACTCTTCACCGATTACTTTTATCACCGAGTAACGGCGCTTGCGAAATGCACCATCCGCATATGGGTTAGCTGGAAGGTTTGCAAAAGATGGCTTAACTGCGTCAATATGAGCTTGGTTTACAAAGCGAAGTTGTAGTAAATTCTGGTTGTTTAATGCTGTCATAGAGATCTCGCCTATAGTCTAAAAGTATGACGAGGATCTTAATGCAAATAGCGTGGATAATTGATTTTTTATCTAAGCTGACAAAAAAATAGTTAGCAATATATATGCTAAAAATCTTTAACTTTAAGATATAAATTCCAACCTTGAAAATTAATGGTTATTTTATATCTATATTTTTTAATTTAAC
>NZ_JBQSVO010000102.1:0-13714 GCF_052376275.1 Pseudoalteromonas sp. AOP7-A1-14
ACTTGAAAGAAAATAAACCACACCTTAATTTAACTGATGTAGAGCGCAATGCATTAGTTATCGCTTAAGCAGATCTCAGGTTAGGTATTAAAAAAGTGGCTTTTAAGCTCGAATTTACCTCGCGCTTGTGTTCATAAACAGCGCAGTTTGTTTACGTAAAGGTGTGTATCGTAAATTGGTTTGAGTGAAGCGAAACTCAACGAAATGGATCTTATAAATCGATACTATCGATTTGCCTTATTGAATATTTTTACAGTATATAAGGTTTTTCTAGGAAACAGTGTTTTTCATTGTTGATATTTATTCACTAAAAATAAGAAAGTATACTCATTGTCACAATTATTTTAGGTTTAATTCTATAAGCATAAATTGACCTAGGAGCATTCACTATTATTCAAAAGGATTAACTCTGTGATCATTTCATCTCCATTAGATTACCGTAAAGCGGCAAAAGCTAAACTTCCGCCATTTTTATTCCATTACATAGATGGTGGTGCTTACAATGAACACACACTTCGTAAAAACACCGCAGATTTAGCTAATATTGCGCTAAAACAACGAGTGTTGAACGACATGTCGGAACTTGACTTAAGTACTGAATTATTTAATGAGAAATTAGATTTACCAATCATTCTGGCGCCTGTTGGCTTAACAGGTATGTACGCGCGTCGTGGTGAAGTTCAAGCGGCTAAAGCCGCAGATAAAAAAGGCATCCCATTCACCTTATCGACGGTTTCTGTATGTCCTATCGAGGAAGTAGCTCCCCAAATTGAACGGCCTATGTGGTTTCAACTTTATGTGCTTAAAGACCGTGGCTTTATGAAAAATGCATTAGAGCGAGCTAAAGCGGCTGGGGTTAAGACGTTGATATTTACCGTAGATATGCCAGTGCCTGGTGCTCGTTATAGAGATGTGCATTCAGGTATGAGTGGCAAAAATGCAGCCATACGCCGTGTTTTTCAAGCCATGTGTCATCCACAATGGGCATTTGATGTTGGTTTGTTTGGAAAACCTCATGATTTAGGTAATATTTCTACTTATCGTGGTGAGGTAACAAAGTTAGAAGATTATATTGGCTGGTTAAGTAATAATTTTGACCCATCCATTTCTTGGAAAGATTTAGAATGGATCCGAGAATTTTGGGACGGCCCAATGCTTATTAAAGGGATTCTAGATCCTAGTGATGCCAAGGATGCAGTAAAGTTTGGTGCTGATGGTATTATTGTTTCCAATCACGGTGGTCGCCAATTAGATGGCGTTTTATCATCGACAAAAGCATTACCAAGCATTGCCGATGCAGTAAAAGGTGACATAAAGATTGTGGTTGATTCTGGGATTCGTTCAGGTTTAGATGTGGTAAGAATGTTAGCCTTGGGCGCAGATTGCACAATGCTAGGTCGTTCATTTATTTACGCATTAGCAGCAAAAGGACAATCTGGTGTCGAAAATCTAATAGATCTTTACGAACAAGAAATGCGCGTTGCAATGACGTTATGTGGTGCTAATACACTTAAAGACTTAACAAGTGACTCCTTAATTAATATTAAATAATCCCTGTTTGGAATTATCACTCATTTATGAATTTGTGATATATAGTTAATTAATTGAGTCATAGTTTCCTAAAACGGTGTAATCATAATGTTAGCGAATGAGTTATCGTTATTTGCGATGGTTGTTGAGTCAAAGTCTTTTAGTAAAGCGGCTACCTTAGCAGACATGTCAACGTCGGCCCTGAGTAAGCGTATTACGAAGCTAGAAGCTGATATCGGCGTGCAGTTGTTATACAGAACGACTCGGCGGATCACTTTAACAGAGGCGGGTGAAAAACTTTATTTTCATGCTAAAGATATCAATAAGCAGGTGAATGAAGCTCTTGGTGAGGTCAGTGCTTACAGCACCCGGCTAAGTGGCCATATTCGGATCAGCGTGCCAACTATTTCTGGTGAGTTATTTTTAGCGCAGAGTTTGGCGGAATTTAGTCAGCAATATCCCGATTTAACATTAGAAGTGCGTTTAGAAAACGAGTTTGTCGATTTGCTTAAAGAAGGAGTTGATTTAGCCATTCGCACCGGCGTACTTGATGACTCAACATTGATTGCGAAACCGTTAATTACTTCTCATTGGGCAGTATGTTGCTCGGCTAAATATATACAAAATTTTGGTAAACCAACTGTGCCTGCACAGCTCACTGAGCATAACTGTTTGGCATATACTCATCAAAACCAAGGAGGGGACGAATGGCGCTTTGGCGAAGGAGAAAACCTGCAGCAGATAAAAATATCGGGTGGCTTTGCTACTAATAATGCACAAGCATTACGAAAAGCCGCGCTGGGCGGTCATGGTATTGTGTATATACCGCGCTGTAGTGTCTATGAAGACTTACAAAAAGGCGACTTGATTGAAGTGTTAGCTGAGTTTAAGCCGCGCTCACTAGGTGTTTATGCGGTGTATCCATTTACCAAGCACTTACCTTATAAGGTTAAGTTACTGATTGAGCATGTGAAGCAAGGCTATGAAAAGTTAAGCCATTATTTTTAATGAGTAAATAGGGGGAAACAGCTCGGGTGTGGTGACCTTTTTGGATTTAAATTTTTCAACCTAGCAGTAGTTTAGCCACGGTATGAGGCTTGTAATCTAGTGGGGGCAATAACCGCACCTAGGTTATTCTAAAGGCCCACATACGCGTCAGAATAAGTAAAAATAAAGTAGAGTACTGTTTCATGCTTACACCCATTACTTATTTGAAAAAGTACCAACCCTACATTCACTCTGCTTGCTTACACGCTAAACATTGTAACAAGTGCAAGATCGAAAAATAAATACGGCTTAACTCTCTGTTATTATTGCAATTAACAACTTAATAATTTTTGGGTGATTTTTGATTGCGGGTTTTGGAAAGTCGCTTCAGTTTTTCCGTATTCAACAATCTCACCGTGGTCCAGCACGACTAATTGGTCACTTATGTGCCGTACTAAACTCAAATGGTGGGTGATGAGAATATAACTAAGGCCGGTATCTTGTTGTAGTTTTAATAATAGGTTTACGGTTTGCGCACGTACAGAAGGGTCGAGTGACGAGAGTGCTTCATCGAGCACTACAACCTTAGGATCAAGAATTAAGGCCCTTGCAAGTGCTACACGTTGTAATTGGCCGCCACTGAACATGTGCGGGTAGTAATGCTGGTGATCGTTTAATAGGCCCACTTTAGCGAGGGTGACTTTAATTTTTTCAAGTCGTTCTTTTGCGTCTAAATCGGCATTATATTGCAAGCAATCGTCTAACATATTACCAATGGTGAGGCCTGGGTTTAGTGAAGCCTCTGAGTCTTGGAAAATCATGCGTATATGTCTGCATTGATTATCGCGTATGCCCTTATTTTCGATTAATTCACCATTTAGAAATATTTGTCCGCTGTCACTAGGAGCAGCACCGGCGAGAAGCTTTGCTAAAGTACTTTTGCCAGAGCCGGTTTCGCCAATAACCGCTAAAGTTTCACCTTTACTTAAACAAAACGAAATATTTTTGAGTACATCAAAGCGTTTACGTGAGAATAGGCCAGCACGTAAATTAAAGCTTTTTGAAATAGTTTGTACTTTTAATAACGGCTGCATTATTTCATAGCCTTAACAAGTGGAAAATGGCAGGCATAGCTGTGGCCGTTATGTTTAGTTAGTTGTGGCGTTACCACGCAGGCTTTTTGCGCTTGCGGGCAACGAGGCCCTAATCGACAGCCTATTGGTAAATGCTGCAAAGTAGGAATGGTACCTTTAAGAGCGTAAAAGGGTTCTTTATGGGCTAAGCCTTGTTCGTAATCCGGTAAGCTTTTTAATAGCGCCTGTGTATACGGATGGCGCGGCTGATTAAATATTTTTCGGGTGGGACCCGCCTCAATCATTTGCCCGCAATAAAGTACATGTATACCATGTGACCAATTTACTATCTCTTCAAGCTCGTGAGAAATCATTAAAATTGACATGTTTTTTAGCTGATTCAAACTTTTTAACAACCTAAATACTTGCGCTCGGGTGGTGCTTTCTAGGGCTGTAGTTGGCTCATCGGCAATCAGTAGCTTGGGTGTGCGGGCAATCGCCATTGCGATCATCACTTTTTGGCATATGCCTTCTGAGAGCTCGTGAGGGTAGCTGGTAAGTATTTTTTCGTGATTTTTAATACCTACCTTATGGATAAGTGCTTTAACACGGTCTTTTCGCTCTCGGTTACGTTTTAAAAAGAAACCTTTTTTTTGTATAACTGGCAATGTTTCGGCAATTTGATCAAATATTTTAGCTGTTGGGTCGAGACAACCACTGGGATCTTGATAGATCATGGCGATATCAGCGCCAACAACCTTACGGCGTTGCTCGTTCGATAAGCGCATCAAGTCAACCCCGCGCCACTGCATGCGGTCGGCGGTAATGTGCCAGCGTTTATTAAGTACACCAACAATCGCTTTGGCAATTAAGCTTTTACCTGAGCCAGACTCGCCAACTAAAGCATGTACTTCGCCTTCTTTAAGGCTGAGGTTTACTCTGTCAACGGCGCGAATTACGGTATCAGAGGTGCGCAGCTCAATAGTTAAATTTCTAATGTCGAGTAATTGCATTTAGTCCGCCTTGCGTTCTTTTAGTACTTGGCGAAGCCCATCACCAACTAAATTTGTTGATAATACGGCTAAGAATAATAGTATGCCCGGTAAGCCAACCGTCCAAGGGGCAAGGTAAATTAATCCTAGGTTTTCAGCAAGTATCGCCCCCCATTCTGTCGTGGGCGGCTGTGCGCCAAGTTTTAAAAAGCCTAGTGCTGCAATATCCAAAATAGCAGTAGAAAGGGCCATGGTAAATATAACCACAATATGCTCGTATATATTAGGAAAAATACCCCGCGCTAAAATATGCCAATTAGAGGCGCCATCAAGTTTAAACGCGGTAATGTAATCTTTATTAAGTTCCTCAACAATCAAATTCCGGATGGAATGAATAAATTGTGGCAGCAGTGCTAAAATAATCGCCCATACGGTATTCATCAGGCCTGGTCCAAGTATGGCAATAATAATGATTGCTAGTAAAAGTGAAGGTATAGATAGCGTAATATCAAGTAAATGATTTAAAAAGCTCGAACGAAAACCTTTACTGATCCCCGCAAAAGTCCCAACGAAAACCCCTATTACGGTGGTAATAAGCGCCGCGACAATTGATAAACCAAATGTATAGGTTGCGCCGTTCATTAATCGTGACAGTACATCGCGGCCTAAATCATCGGTACCTAAAATAAAACGTACGTCTCCCATTTCATCCCATGATGGTGGGAGCAGAAGTGCATCACTATGTTGCTGGTTCACACCATAAGGCGCTAGTAACGGTGAACTGACGGCTAAAATCGCCAAAACAATAAATAACCACAAGCCTACAAGTGCAGGGTGGTTTGATTTAAATTTGAACCAAAATCGTGCCAGTGGCGATCGATTAGACTCTTCTGAAAATAAATTAAACTTTGCCATGAGCTTGATTCCGAGATAGCGGATCGAACAGGGTGTAGGTTAGCTCTGTGATAATAGTGGCTAAAATCACAAATAACGACACAGCTAACAATCCACCCTGAATGGCGGGGTAATCACGTTGGTAAATGCTGTCAATTAACCAGCGGCCAATCCCCGGCCATGAAAAAATAACTTCGGTTATCATTGCGAGCGTGAGCAAGGTACTAAACTGTAAACCAATTTGTTTAATAACCGGTAAAAGCGCATTTCTGAGCGCATGATGCATAATTAACTGAGCGCGATTTAAGCCTTTAGCGCGGGCTGTTTTAATAAAGTTTTTCTCAAGCACTGTGAGCATTGATTCTCGGGTAAAACGTACTAGTACAGTCGTTGGGTACGTGGCAAGTACGATAGTTGGTAACGCTAAGTGTTGCAGGGCATCGACAAAGGCCATCCCCGAATAAGGAAAGCGGGTAACAATAATATCAATGAGTATAAAGCCCGTCACAGAATCAATTTGATACAACAAGCCCATTCTGCCAGACATTGGAAGCCAACCAAGCTGTAATGAAAATAACATGATTAACAGTAAAGCTAACCAAAAAACCGGCATTGAATAACCAGCAAGAGCGCTGGAGTTTATTAGTTTATCGGGCCAACGCTTATGATAAGCCGCTGCGATGATCCCTGAGGGTACACCTATAACTACAGAAATAATAAGTGCATACAGACAAAGCTCTAATGTAGCGGGAAATAAACCAATAATGTGCTGAAAGACCGAATTGCCCGAAGCAAATGAAAGCCCCCAGTCACCTTGAAAAATCCGCCCTAAAAAAGCAAAATATTGTTCTACATAGTTTGCTTCTAAGTGGTATTTTACTTCCAGAGCACGAGTTTGTGAAAAGCTAGTATTGGTTACGCCACTTAAGTTAGCCAGCACGTCGCCTGGAAATAAGTAACTCAGTGAAAAAGTAAAAATACTGAGTGTGAGGGTCATAAACAATAATAGTGCTAAACGCCGGAGTATATAATCTAGAAGCATTATTTCTTCCTCGCATTAGCTAAGGAAATAGCTCCAAAGGGACCCAGTTCAATACCTTCTACATCAGCACTGGTTGCTTGAAAGCGCATACCGTGGGCTAGTGGTAAAATAGGTAACTGATCAACAATCATTTCTTGAACTTGATTATAATATTTTTTACGCATTTCTATATCGGTGGTATCAAGTGCTTGGGTGAGCAATAAGTCAAATTCAGGGCTACACCAATTAGCTGGATTTTTACCACTAAAGGTTGCAGCGCAGCTAAGTAGTGGGCTAAAAAAGTTGTCAGGATCGGGAGTGTCAGCCGCCCAACCGAGTAAAACACTGTCGTGACGGTGCTCACCGATACGTTGAATAAAGGTATTCCATTCGTATTCGACAATACTGACGTTGACGCCAATTTTTCGTAAGTCGCTTTGCATTAGCTCGGCCATTTTCCGGGCATTGGGATTATAAATACGGCTTACCGGCATTGCCCAAATAGTCATATCAAAGCCATCTTTGTAGCCGGCATTAGCGAGCAATTTTTTTGCAAGCTCTGGATTAAAGTCTGGCATTTTTTGTTGCGGCTCAAACGCCCAAGAAGTTGGCGGCAAGATTGATTGCGCGCGAATGCCATTGCCGTAGTACACCGCTTGCATTATTTTTTCAATATCAACGGCATGGGCTAATGCTTTTCGCACTCGTAAGTCATCAAACGGAGGGCGATCGGTATTAAACGCCCAATAACCTATATTCAGGTTGGTTTCTTTTTGTATTTTAATATCATCACGCTGGGCTAGAATACTCAGTTGAGCACTATTCGGATGAGAAGTTACATCACATTCTTTGGTTAGCATTTTAGCTATTCGTGTAGTGCCATTGGTGGTGATGTCATATACCAATTGCTCTAGCATGACTTCGTGCTTCCAGTATTCTGGATTTTTGTAATAACGAATAAGGTGATCGCGGCGGTATTCTTGGTAAATATACGGACCTGTACCTACCGGATATTGGTCAAATAAATCAAGTTGTTCACGTTCTTTTAATTGCATTGCGTATTCACTTGAAAGTACTACGGCAAAGTCTGTGGCCATATTAGCTAAAAAGCTGCTTTCACGATTAAATAGCTCAAAGCGCACTTTATAATCCGACACGCGAATAATTTTCTTGATCAGCTGATCAAGGCCCACACTTTGAAAATATGGGTAGTTCGCATCACCAACAAAATGATACGGATTGTAAACATCAAATAAGCGACTAAAAGTGAAAATTACGTCATCGGCGTTAAAGTCGCGGGTTGGCGTAAAATAGGTGGTGTTATGAAATTTTACCCCTTTACGCAGAGTAAAAGTGATCGCCTTACCATCAGGACTGACTTTCCAGTCAGTAGCCAGTTCACTTTGAAACTCTGCTGTGACAGGATCAATACTGATTAGTCGATCGTAAAGCTGGTTGGCTATAATATCGATTGTTGAACCTGTGGTCGTCACTTGCGGATTAAATGACACAGGGTTAGCTTCAGCGCAATAGACTAAGCCTTGGTTTTTTTCTGCGAGTGTTTTTTCTTTGGTATCTAAGCAGCCCGTTAAGCAAAGTGCTAATACACCAAGTAATAATTTATACACGTGTTCAACCTCTGACTATTGTTGTTGATCTAACAAATTATATTTTTTCAAATAGCCTCTTAGCTGATGATACGTCAAACTTAATATTTCTGCAGTTTTCTTTTGATTAAATTGACTATATTCAAGCGCTTTTTTTATTAGATCAATTTCAAACTCATTAGAAAGGCTTTTTAAGCTACACGGAAAAGTCACTTCTGCTAGCGTGCTTGTAACTGTGCTGGCTATGTTAGTTGGTGTGGAGTCTGTAAGCTTTGCTTCTTCAACGGGAGTGACTGTTGCAGTGGCGGGCTTTTTAATACGAGCTTTAGGGCGAAACGGGCTCTCAAATGGGTCAAGAATAATTTTATGCACTGGGATATGTTCATTACCATGGCGGTATAAGCTGCGTTCGATAACATTTTTTAGCTCGCGAATATTACCCGGCCAACCATAGCTTTGTAAGGTTTCGACAGCGCTTCTAGTAAATCCACTAAACAGCTCCCACTCTAAATCGCGAGCCATATTAATAGCAAAGTGCTCAGCCATTAGCATAATATCTTCTTGGCGGTGGCGAAGGGGCGGAAGGGTAATTACATCAAAAGCGAGTCTATCAAGTAAATCGTTTCTAAATTCACCTTGCTCTGCCAATGCCGGTAAATCTTCGTTGGTAGCGCATACTAAGCGGGTATCGACTTTAACTGTTTGCTTGCCGCCCACGCGCTCAAACTCGCCGTACTCAATTACACGAAGCAGTTTTTCTTGCACCATAGGCGATGTGTTGGCCAGTTCATCTAAAAAAAGCGTACCGCTATTAGCGCGTTCAAAGCGGCCTTCATGGCGTTTACTTGCGCCTGTAAATGCGCCGCTTTCATGACCAAACAGTTCACTTTCAAGCAGGTTTTCGTTAAGCGCTGCACAGTTTAATTTAACGTAACTTTGCTCCCAGCGTTTAGACAAAAAGTGCAGGCGGGCGGCTATTAGCTCTTTACCGGTGCCTCGCTCGCCAATAATTAGTACGGGTTTATCTAGACTTGCTAATTGTGACACTTGATCAAGTACGGCTAAAAAGTTGTCTGATTGGCCGAGTAAATTATCTTGTTGACGAAATTGGCTCATATTCCCAAACTCTTGGTCATTTTTACTAATAGTTAGTGTATTTCATAAGTGGGAATAAAAAAAGAAATTTGTAAATTAAGTTTAACTAGTTGAAAATAGATGAATATTTTATGCTACGAAAGTTGGCAAGCATCTTGATGGTAGTTATTGCAGAACAATTACGTTTTTAACCACAGAGGTACATATTATGGGAATTTTTTCGCGCTTTGCAGATATTGTTAATTCTAATATCAATGCCATTTTAGATAAAGCAGAAGATCCTGAAAAAATGGTGCGTTTAATCATCCAAGAGATGGAAGACACTTTAGTTGAGGTTCGTTCTACTTCTGCAAAAACCCTTGCAGAGAAAAAAGAATTAGTACGTCGCGTAGATGCACTTAAAACCCAAGTGAGTGAGTGGCAAGATAAAGCTGAGCTTGCACTAAGTAAAGAACGCGACGACTTAGCGCGCGCAGCGCTAATTGAGAAGCAAAAATCAGCTGATGCAGTTAGTTCGGTTGAATCTGAGCTCGAGCATGTTGATTCACACATTGAGAAGCTGCAACAAGAAGTCTCTACCCTGCAAGAAAAGTTGGCTGATGCTAAAGCTCGTCAAAAAGCGATTATTTTACGTCAGCGTTCTGCTGAATCACGCCTTGAAGTGAAAAAAGCACTTGATAGTTCAAAAGTGGATGATGCATTGAATCGCTTTGAACGTTATGAAACTAAGATAGATGGGCTAGAATCACAGATAGAGTCTTACGACATGGGTAAAAAGTCATTAGCTGACGAAATTGCTGATTTACAGCAAAATGAGAAGATTGATGACGAACTGGCTGAGCTTAAAAAGAAGCTTGCTGATAAATAAAGAGCCTATTAGTAATTAAAGGGGGGGAGAGGCCTTACCCCCTTTGCTTAAATCAGTGGAATGGATAGGAGAGGGTTATGCTAAGCGCAGAGTTTATTGAAGCGCCCATTATTGTTTTTATGGTTATTGTGGCGCCAATTTGGTTGATTTTACATTACCGTAGTAAAAAACAAGTAAGCCAGGGCTTAAGTGAGCATGAGCATCGCCAGTTATTGGAGCTTGCTCAAAAAGCCGATAAAATGGCCGACAGAGTCGAAACATTAGAAGCATTACTCGACCAAGAGGCCCCACAGTGGAGGCGTAAAGTATGAGTACCAAACGTGAGCTATTAAGAGACCCCGTTCGCGGAAAAGTAGCAGGTGTATGTGCTGGACTCAGTGACTATTTAAATATGGAGCTGTGGCTGGTAAGAATCATTGTTGTGACTGCATTTTTACTTACTGGGGGTTGGTTTTGCTTTGTTGCCTATGTGGCAGCGTGGTTTATCTTAGAAAAAAAACAAGTTGATAAAACCAATAGTAAGAAGGACACAAGCGAGCACCAAGACCCTCTTGAAGTAA
Source organism: Pseudoalteromonas sp. AOP7-A1-14 (assembly GCF_052376275.1). NCBI lineage: Bacteria > Pseudomonadati > Pseudomonadota > Gammaproteobacteria > Alteromonadales > Pseudoalteromonadaceae > Pseudoalteromonas > Pseudoalteromonas sp. AOP7-A1-14. The sequence goes on from NZ_JBQSVO010000102.1 coordinate 10,628, forward strand.
AGTTTAAAGTATGGCAAAAAGGTGAACCACCTCGTCGTGCTTTACAAGATTTAAAAGAGCGCTTAGGGCGTGTTGATGGACGCTTACAAGAAATGGAGCGTTACGTTACTTCAACCGAGTTCACGGTGAATAGTGAAATAAACAAACTTTAAAGGATTTAATTGCACTTTATTGAGTAAATAGCCCATAAAGTGCAAGTTCATTATGATAAAAACTTCATCTGCAAAAAATGCCTTTAAAAAGCTAAAAGGCAAAGCTGAAAAAGCGGTTCACCGTAGTCTTGATCAACATGTAAAACTTGCGGTTACGGGGTTAAGTGGTAGCGGAAAAACAGCTTTTATAACCGCCGTTGTAAAGCATTTAACCTCGCAAGCCAATGAAAAAAACCTGCCATTTTTTGATGTTATGCGTGAAAAGCGCCACATAGCCACTAAAATTGTGCCGCAGCAGGCATTAACAATTCCTACTTTTGAATATGAGCAGGCACTTAGTAGTTTATTACCGGTTGATGGCAAGCCGCAATGGCCTGCCTCTACCGAGCGAATTAACACCCTACGGTTAGCAATTAAATACCAAAGTAATGCAGGCTTTAGAGGACATTTTGCGCCGCAATCTACCTTATATCTTGATATTATTGACTACCCAGGCGAATGGTTACTTGATTTACCTATGCTTGAGCAATCATTTAAACAATGGTGCGCCCAGCAGTATGCGCTATTAACAGCCAACCCTAGGCTTGAAAAAGCCCAGCCATTTTTAAGCGCTTTAGCTGATTTTGATAGTGAAGGAGTCATTGACGAACAAGCCCTCACTGCGCTTTCAAAACAATATGAATCACTACTACTGAGCTTAAAAAAAGATACTAAACTTGCTATGTTACAGCCTGGGCGTATGTTGATACCGGGTGAGTTAAAAGGTGCGCCAATTTTACAGTTTTTCCCAGTGGCTAATGTGCCAGACGAAATCCCTGAGGGGTCTAACTTAGCGCACTTACAAAAACGTTTTAACGCTTATGTAAAAGAAGTGGTGAAGCCATTTTACAATGAATACTTTCGTCATTTTGATCGTCAAATAGTATTGGTTGATGTGCTTAGTGCACTTAACGAAGGGCCTGAGACATTACATGAGCAAAGCGATGTGATTAACCAATTACTTAACCATTTTAATTATGGTGAAGCTGGCTTTTTTAAGCGCCTGTTTAAACCCAATATAGATAAAATATTATTTGCGGCTAATAAATCAGATCATTTAAGTCACGTACATCACAAAGACTTAGCTTTGCTGTTAGATTCAATTGTGCACGATAAAACTAACCATTTGAAGTTTGAAGGCGTGCAAATTGAAACCATGGCTATGTCATCTATTGCTGCGACCAAGCCAAAGCAAGTAAGCGAAAACGCCAAGCAGCTTAATTGTATTTATGGCAAACCATTAGCTGAAGATGGGTGGCTTACGTATTTACCGCCGCAGCCGCCAGCTCGATTATTAATGGCCAATGAGTGGCCAGCGCAGGGATTTGAGTTTTTAGCATTTTCGCCGATGCCAAGTCCAGATAAACGCTTTGAACATATACGTTTAGATCATGTCATGGATTACTTGCTAGGAGATAAATTAAAATGAATGACACGCTAAACACATCATCTTACCAAGCTGGTAGGCGTATAAATTCAGATGATCCAGAGCGAGATACTGACGCCGAGCTTAAAAGTGCCAAAGTTGTTGCTAAAAGTGATGAATACGACTACGAAAATGAAAATATGGAGCAAGCAGCGCTTGAAGATGAAATTGAACTTGCGCCTGTTTATAAAAAGTCAAAGTGGCAAACACTTAAAGGCTTATTTATTGTAAGCTTTTTAGTTTTAGTGTTATTAGAGCTTGCATTTTCATTGGTGTTTACGTTTCAGCAATCAATTATTTTAGGTGGGATTTATTTAACTGCTGTGGCCAGTGGCTTCTTATTATTAGCGCGACTACTGTGGCGTGAATATCGTATGCTTAGAAGCCTTAAACGTAACCAGTTGCACCGTCATGAAGCCGACCGTTTATTGCACAGTGAACAAGTGGGCGGAGCATTACCTTGGCTTGAAAAGCTTAATAACCACCAGCAACTCACGGGCTTTGACGAGTTTAAAAGCAGTATCGGCAGTCATCATTCAGATAAAGAAATTATGACCTTGTATGCCGATAGCCTATTGGTTGCCCAAGACACCCAAGCTAAAAAGCTAATAAACCGTTTTGCAACTGAATCAGGGTTATTAGTCGCACTAAGTCCATTAGCGTTGGTTGATATGATGGCAGTACTTTGGCGCGGCGCTAAATTAATTGAACAAATTGGTAGAATTTATGGCATTGGTTTTGGTTATGCTAGCCGAATAAAGCTGTATCGTTTGTTGATCAAACAAGTGTTATTTGTTGGTAGTGCTGAGCTGATCTCTGATTTAGCGGCAACAGCGCTTAGCGCTGAGTTGCTGGGTAAGCTATCTGGGCGTGCCGCGCAGGGCTTAAGTGCGGGCATATTTACCGCACGTATAGGCTATAAAGCAATGGAGTTGAGTCGGCCGTTACCGCGCCTTGAAAATAAACGAAAACTATTGAAGGGGACAGCACAGGCGGTTGCTAGTAAAATTGTTTCGCGCAGAGAGCAAGCCGAAGACAAGGAGAGAAAAGTATAACTGCCAAGTAAACTGTACAGCTGAACTACACAGCTGTACAGGGTTTAGCCATCTGAGTATCCGGCATGCTTGTAGTTTTAGGTGTCATGCGTTTTATTGATGTTATTTGATAAAGTAACAATAAGTGAAACATACAATGAGCAAGCCAAAGCATGATTACCAAGTCGCAACACAATGTATTCATGGCCCTAATAAAGCTAATGACCCCCATGGCGCATTAAGCGCACCTTTGTATCAAACTTCTACCTTCGCTTTTGAAAATGCAGCGCAAGGTGCAGCACGGTTTGCAGGTGAAGAGCCTGGCTTTATTTATACTCGTTTAGGTAATCCAACCACCCAAGAGCTTGAAGAAAAAGTCGCTCAGTTGGAAAGCTGTGAAGCCGCTGCCGCAACAGCCACCGGCATGGGCGCGGTA
>NZ_JBQSVO010000103.1:0-13515 GCF_052376275.1 Pseudoalteromonas sp. AOP7-A1-14
CCGATGTTAAAGCGCAGTGGATTGCAGATCAGTCTAACAACCAGCAAACATTTTTAGATATTTTCTCATTTCCAAATGACGGTGTTGGAGGTGAAGAATATTATGCTACAGCGTTTGGTGATGTATTTATTATTTCAATGAACGTGTCGAGAATATGGCGCTCTTGGAGTGTATCTGGCGATAGTAAATCAAAGTTTGTCGAAGGGTTAAGTACGCTTGAAGACCCTCAGCAGTGGGGCTTTGGTGAATTTATGTTTGAATCTTTTGATAAGAATTCAGACCAATACGCGTGGCTTGAGACCGTGATGCAAAGTGAGGCATTTAAAAACTCAAAGTACAAAGTGGTTATGGCTCACCAAGGAGTATTTGGTTTAGGTGACAATACTGTGCCGGTTTTATCTGAACCTGTAATGCAGTTGGTTGAAACTGTCGATGGTGCACAAAGTATGACGGAATTTACTTTTCCGCTAAGCGCTCAAACGTGGACGGATACCGTTGAGCCCATGCTTGAGAATATAAGCGAAGTGCGCTACCAATACCCATTAGCAGAAGATGTTTGGTTCAATGACATTGAGCCTCTGTTACGTGAAAACGGAGTTAATCTTGTTCATATAGGCCACTCGCATTTATGGAATCGAGCTCAAGTGGGTAACTTACATTATTTAGAAAGTTCAAATGTTGGTAATTCGTATGGGGCCTATTATGTCGACACCAGTGGCGAATATACTGATGATGTTCGTTCTGGTTATGCTGATTTTTGGGATGATGTAAACTCAGAAAATCCACGTTGGTCAATTACTAATTATCCGCCTAACGGTGATCCACAAAATCGCGTTATGAGCTTCCCTAATGTGTTTAGCCCTATGAGTATGGAAAACGAGAGTTATCCTGATTTACCTTTTGTAGCAAGTAACACGCTTTCTGTTTTCTCCATCTTAGATACCGGGACAGGTACAGTTCAAAGTTATGTATTTGACCCGAGTAACTTGGATGCAGAAGTACAATTATTTGATGAATTTTCTATTCAATAAAAAATGCTGGGCACTGGTTTAATCCAGTGCTCGTTACTTTTTACTGAGTCCACTAGGTTACAGATCTCGTGCTACGATCAAATTGTCTCTAGATTAACCCAACTTAAACTCTGCAAGGTAACAGATATTAGTTAGTAAAATAGTGATCTGTCATATATAGATTCATTTCCTCCAGATGCTAAGCCAATCGGCCCGGTTTGAATAAATGTCGTTGAGCTTTTTATCATAAAAATAACTTTTTATTTTGTATAAATATCAATGGCTTGTATTTTATTTTTTGATTTTTTTTAATGTGAGTTTTAATGTTTTCTCAGATCACTATTTTACTAACCTCGCTTTTAATAAAGCTCACTTGCGAAAATATAAAAGTCACTGTACCCGCGGGTCCCTTTGCCTTTTAGCAACATATAGGGCTAGTAATTAAATACTAAGTAATTGAAAGTAATGTATTTTATAGTTGTTTCTGCTTTTTTTTGTATGATTTTTTTTGCATGAGTTGCATGCAAAAAAAATTTATAATGTATTAATTAGTTGATCATGCCTGTAAGTGCTATCGTCAATTAACTAAAAATAGACGGGCTAGAAAGTAGGCTGTTAAAATCATAAAATATATTAATAATAATTTAAGCTGTTGAATTTAATCGTTTTAAAATTGCTTTATGATAGCCAGCTATAGAACAGGAGAGCAAAGGTGACTGAGCAGTTATTAAAACAAGTTAGTAAATGCGTGATCTGTGAACCTCAGCTGCCACTTGGCGCACGTCCGGTGGTGCAGTTTGATCCTGCAGCACGTATTTTAATTGCTGGCCAAGCTCCTGGCTTAAAAGTGCATGAAACGGGAAAGCCTTTTAATGACGCCAGTGGTAAGCGCTTACGCCAGTGGCTAGGGCTCAGTGAAGATGATTTTTATGATGCTAGTAAAGTGGCTATTTTACCGATGGGTTTTTGCTACCCAGGTAAGGGAAAGTCGGGTGATTTACCACCGCGTAAAGAATGTGCGCCCGCTTGGAGAGCCCAGCTATTAGCGGCGTTACCGAATATTGAGCTGACAATTGTGCTCGGTAAATATGCCCAAGCGTACCATTTACCAGAAAGTAAAAGCGTACCGTTAACTGAGTTGGTAAAATCGTGGCGTGAGTATTGGCCAACTATTTTACCGTTGCCTCATCCTAGTCCTCGCAATAATATTTGGCTTACTAAAAACCCATGGTTTGAGGAAGATGTATTACCCGCGCTTGCCCCACGGGTAAAAGAGATACTTAAATCGGACTTGTAATTATTCGTCCAAATCATGGTTGAGTAGCGCTAGTAGCTGATCTTTTGATAGTTGCCCTGCATCGCCACTGCCCGATAACACTTTGTCGGCAAGCGCTTGCTTGTGTTCGTGTAATTGCAGGATTTTTTCTTCAATGGTGTTTTGTGCAATTAAGCGATAAACCGTTACTGGGCGTGTTTGGCCTAAGCGGTGCGCGCGGTCTGATGCTTGTTGTTCAACTGCTGGGTTCCACCATGGATCTAAATGCAGTACATAATCGGCGGCGGTTAAATTAAGCCCTGTGCCACCGGCTTTAAGGCTAATTAAAAACAATGGAGCATCACCATTTTGAAATTTATCGACTTGTTGTTTGCGCTTTGCACTACTCATGCTGCCATCAAGGTAGCAATATTCAATTTTGCGCTTTTGTAAGCGTTGCTCTACTAATTTAAGTACATCTACAAATTGGCTAAATATGAGCGCTTGGTGATCGTTCTCAAGTAATTCTTCAATAATCGAATCAGCGGTATCGAGTTTACTTGAAGTGAGTTTACTGTGCTCAAGTAATAATTGTGGGGCAATACAGGCGCGGCGCAATTTAGTTAACGACGCTAAAATAGTAATGTATTGGCTGTCTTCTTTACTGGCTTGCTCAAGCGCATTTAGGCGTGTTGCTTCGTATAGTGCTTGTTCTTCATCGCTTAATGCAAAGGTTAGGTTTATCTCTGTTTTTTCAGGGAGCTCTGTCAGTACTGTTTGTTTTTTACGGCGCAGTATAAACGGTGCTATTAATGCTTTAAGAATATCAGCTTGTTGTTGGTTTTTATCTGCATTACCAAAGCGCTTTTTAAATACGGGTAAAGTGTGTAAAAAACCCGGCATTAAAAAGTTAAATAGGCTCCAAAGTTCGCCTAAATGGTTTTCAATCGGAGTGCCAGAAAGCGCTACTTTAAACTGGCCATTTAAGGCAAAAGCGGCTTTTGCACGTAAGCTGAGCGGATTTTTAATGGCTTGTGCTTCATCCAGCACAATGTTAGCAAAAGAGTGCTCGGCAAGTTGCTCGCCAATTAATGGCAATAGGCCGTAGCTGACAACAATTAGGTCACTGGCTTTTGCATTATCTAATACATCGGCGCAGGATGCTGCGTTATCAATGTTTTTAACTGTTAATGAAGGCGCAAAACGCTCGGCTTCTACTTGCCAATTATTGCCTACCGATTTAGGCGCTATGACTAAGCTTGCGCCTAATTGGCTGCGCATTTGTAAGACACAAAGTGTTTGTAAGGTTTTGCCTAAGCCCATATCATCGGCAAGGCAGGCGTTAAGGCCCCAATTTGCGAGTTGCATCAGCCACTTAACCCCTACAATTTGATAATCACGCAGGGTGTTTTTTAAATGAACAGGTATTATAGGTTCGCTGGTGTTGTCAAATTTGGCTAAGCGTTGTTGCCAGCTTTCGCCATAGCTTACATCACCTAAATCAGCGACGGTTTGATATAACGGCAATGCACGGCTGTTGGCAATACGTAACTTGTCATCGCTTACGTCTTTGTCTTGGCTTTGCATACCTTCAAGGCGATTAATTAACTTAGTTAAACGCTGATCTAATAATAAAGAGTTTTGTTCGTCAAATTCAATAATACTGCCGCGACGAGGTGCGTTTAACAACGTTTGTAAGGCGTATATATCGCCACTGGGTAAAGTTATATTGCCGTTTACACTGAGCCAGTCACTGTCATCATTTAGGTTTAAAGATAAGTGCTTGCTGTTGGCAACTTTCATACCTTGGGTGTTTTCATCCCAGCTTAATACTAATGCCTTGGCTTGGTGCGCCTGTTCAAGAGATTCAATGGCTTGGCTAATATCCTCTGGTAAAAAGAACTGCTGTTGAGTACTTTTGTGCTGATAACTTTTATTATTGAACACCTCAGCCAAGTTTTTTAACAGCTTTTTAAAAGCACGTTGTTCGGCTTTTAAATCACGTTTAACAACGCTGCTGTTAGTGCCATCTTCGCTATAAACTAAGGTTGTAGCCCCTACACCAGGCTCAAGCCAAGGACCATCGACAGAATGCGGCATTACATAAAAGTTTACATCAATCCCCATGTGGGTCAGTTTAATAACTGCCGCCAGTTCACAGCTTCCTTGGCGGACATTGTTAATATCGGCAAACTCTGTACGTTCACTACTTATATGGTGCTCTGTGGCGAGTTTTTTTAGCGCGGAATTAAGTGCGGGAAGCCTTTCTTCGGTTAAGTTATTAGGCTGGTTGGCAAGCATTGCATCGAGTTTTAATTGTTTTTCATCAACTGCAAATACTTGGTAACAATTGTCGTGGCTATGATTAACAATAAAGTCGCCATCAAGGTCGTCAATGGTGGGGTGCATCACTAATTCAAAGCAATCATTACTATTTTGAGCAATTTCGATAATAAACTCACCTTTAATAAGCTTAATTGCATCGCCTTTAATATTTTGTAAATCATCAAACCCCACTAATGCCTGTAATACGGCGCTGGTGGCTTGCACTTCTTTATAACCAAAGCCCGCGTGATTGCTGATCACTTGGATAAGTTTACGGTCTGCATCTGTAAGCGCTTCATGGTACTGCGCGTAATCGAGTTCATGAATATTAGTTTTTCGGCCTTTAGTCCATTCGCCTTTTGCGTTAACTTGCTGCACTTTTGCTTGAATAAGTGGTAAATCTAAATGGGTGAGGTCAAGCTGCCAAATAACTCGTTGTTCGGACTTTGGCTCTTCAAGATGACTAATATCATCAAGCCAACGTTGCCATTGTGCTACACGAGTAAAGTGCGTTAATAAACCATTGCTAGGTAATGGCGTATCTTCTTTTAGCCAAAGCGATAGGTGCATGCATTGTTCACCAAGCCAGTGTTGGTGCGGTTTTATAGCATCGATGAGTTGGTTGAGTAACGCGTCATGCGCCCTTAAGTTATTTATTTGCTCATCGGTTGCATTTTTTATTAATGCTAATAATAAACAGAAAAGCGGCGCTAAGGCGTTAGGGTTACTTATGAATTGTTCGAGTATTTTAATTAAGCGATAATCTTTAAATGTGCTTATTTGTTCGCTTTCTACCAAAAATTCAATGGCTTGATGGCTGTGGCTTAGCTCACCTAAATTTTTTCTATACCAGCGCTTGATGGTTTCTAACTGTTTAATACCTGCGCTGGTATTACCGGCGAATAAACTGACGGTGTACAAAAGTCCTGTAATTTCACTAGGGTAAGACCCTTTGCCAAACTTTTTACGGTAAGCCTTTAAGGCATTTTTATATTGTATCTCGAGTGCATCTAAGGGCGCGCCCTCGATTGCATTTTGATTTACTTCAATAAACTGTGCTAACGCACGGTCTGATTTGTCGTGTAGTAGTTCATCAAAATGGCTATTTTGTTTTAAGACTGCCAAGCTTTCATTAAGGTAAATGAGTTTATTATTGTCAATGTTGTCGGCGTTGTCTTTGGCTATTAGAGGCCATGGTATATCGCCAGTAAGGTTAAAAAATTGGCCATTTATAAAGTGCTCAGCGCAGGCATGTTGCCACTGGACTGGTAAGTTTTGCCAAAGTTGATGGCTATATGTTGATTGTGCAAGCAGTGTTATAAATTGGTAATCGACTTCTTTTTCAAAGTCTATCTTAAACTGTAATGACGACTTAGGTTTTTGTTTTTGAGAGTCAAACAGATAAAACATAAATACCAGCGCACCATTGTTAAAATGGTAAGTGTTGGCAAGCTCTTTTAAAAACACTGCTGTAAGGTCTTTATTATCGGTTAACATGCTTATCGTCGCATAGACAATCGCATCAATCGAAAGCTGATAATGATCACCAAAAGGGCGTTTCCAAATAAATGATTCTTGCGCTAATTGTTGAGTTATAGCTGTCACTTCTTTTGGTGAAAACGAATAACCTTTCTTAAAATGATCAAATATGCGATTAGCGTATTGCTGCGGTGAGTTTTTAAAGCCATAAGAGGATTCACTTAATAATAGGCTTAATAAAACACAGAGCTTTTTTTTCTCATCGGTGGTGGTTACGTTTGGAAGTGTCATCAATGGCATATAAAACTAACGTTAGCTGCAAGATGTCAAAGATTATATCTTGGTTGTAGGCAATAAAAAAGCGACCGAAGCCGCTTGATTTTTATTGCTCAGCGATGAGAATAAGTTATTTTACCATCGCAAATAATTTTTGAAGTTGTGGCATATATTCTTGCACTAAGCTTACATTGCTTTCGCTTACTTCTGTAGAGCTATCAGCAGTACTTGAAGAACCACCCAGTGCACTCATCATAGAGCTTGCGCTTGAAGCTGATGAACTACCTGAGCTGTTAATGCTACCCATTAACTCGTTTACTTTAGCTTTGTTTTCGTCAGATAAACCTGATTTTAAGTTCTCTAAGTAAGCCATTGAAACTTCGCTACCTACAGATACAAATTCTTCAGGTGTAAAGCCATACTCAGCAGTTAATGCTGAAAACTGTTTATATAAATCGTTATCTTTAAGCATACTCAATGCACTTGTCGCCATGCTTGAATTGCCTTCACTGCTACCTAGCATGCTTGCAAGGTTTAAATTGTCAAGTTCAGGTTGATCTTGCGACCATTGTGCTACAGCTGGCAGTGCTTCCATATAGCCTTGTAGTTCACTTTCAGTGATATCTTCAGCAATGCTTGAAAAGCTCATGGCTAATAACCCTAGAGAGAGTAATACTTTTTTCATGTTTAAATCCTTTGTTTTTAATATGCTAAATAGATCATTTTAAATTAAGTTTAAATAGACTCACTATGCTAATAAAATTAGAGCATGCTGACATGTAATATTCATTACACTTAAAAATAGCAAGCTTAATTATAAAATTAAGTTAGCAAAATACCCAGCGCTATTTTGGACTATACCCTAAAAATGATACAATACAATTTTGAAGCAAGCAGCTGAACACAATGTTAATTATTTCAAATACCGTAACAATTGATGAGTGGGAAGTCGAACTTTCTGCTATTCGCGCTCAAGGTGCCGGTGGACAAAATGTTAATAAGGTCGCTAGTGCTATCCATTTACGTTTTGATATTAATCGCTCAAAGTTACCTGAATTTTATAAAGAGCGTTTGCTAAAGCTTAATGATAACCGGCTAACAAAAGACGGCGTTATCGTCATTAAAGCCCAAAGCCATCGTACCCAAGAATTAAACCGAGAAGATGCATTAGCGCGTTTAAAAGAGTTAATTGTCAGTGCTACAAAAGTACAGCGAGCGCGAAAACCTACAAAGCCTAGCCGTAACTCTCAACGTAAACGTATGGACAGTAAAACTAAGCATGGCAACACAAAAGCATTGCGTGGTAGCGTTAAGCTTTAATCTGCATTATACGGTACTGTCCTTAGGCGAGCTTGAGCCGACTCCATACGTTCATGTTAATCATTTTTTCTGCAATTTCAGCAACTTCTTGTTCGTTAAACGCTTAGTGCGGGTTTTAAAATCTAACAATTATAAATGTTACGGCCTAGTTTGTTTATTATGTAACAGACTGGGCCGCATCACGGTGCAAGCGGTTACAGCATCGGTTTTAACACATCAAATAGTGCTGCAATGTGATCGTCTCTGTCGTTAAGTGCTTTTATATAGCGATATTTTTTGCCGCCAGCGTGTTCAAAAATTTCGCGGTTTTCGCCTTCAATTTCTTCAAGTGTTTCTAAACAGTCGGCGCTAAAAGCAGGGCTGACTATAGCCACATCGTCAATCCCTTCTTTTGGAAAGCTTTCTAGGGTGACATCGGTATACGGTTTTAACCATTCTGCTTTACCAAAGCGACTTTGAAAAGTACTCATAAATAGGTCTTTGTCTAGCGCTAGCTTTTCAGTAACTAAGCGGGTGGTTTGTAAACACAAGCAATGGTATGGGTCGCCATTATCTAAAAATAACTTTGGCATGCCGTGATACGAAAAGACCAATTTTTTTGGGGTGCCATTAGCTTGTAAGTCTTCACTTATGCTGTTGGCTAGTGACTCAATGTATTGCTTGTTTTTATGATAGCCGTTTATAAAGTGTAGCTCGGGCACCCAGCGCCATTTTTTTAATTCCTTAGCAACCGCGTCAAAGGTCGAGCCGGTGGTTGGGCTTGAATATTGAGGATAAAGCGGCAAGACAATAATGCGGGTTAAGCCTTTGTCGCGTAGCTCTTCAAGGCCTGCTTCAATGGAAGGGTTTCCATAACGCATAGCCATTACTACTTCGGTATTTGTATAACCTTGTTGTTGTAATAGCGTATTGAGTTTGTCGCGTTGCAAGCGGGTAATATGAGTGAGTGGCGAGCCATTGTCGGTCCAAATACTTTTATATAATTTTGCGGAGCGCTTAGGGCGTACACGTAAAATAATACCGTGTAGAATCATCAGCCAAATTAAACGCGGAATTTCTACAATGCGCGGATCGGATAAAAACTCTCGAAGGTATACCCTTAAAGCCTTAGTCGTCGGTGCATCTGGGCTGCCTAAGTTAGTCAGTAAGATGCCCGTTTTTTGATTAAAACGGTCATCATGAGGGTTGTCGGTTACGGCTGAAAATCGCGACACGCAAAGCTCCTATTGAGTAAATAAAATAAAACTTAATTATTACAGCTTAGCTATTATAACGAGCTAATGCTTATTTGTGATCACTTTCTGGTGTTGATTTGATCATGACTCTAAATAGGGAGGTTTTTTTAGCTTAAAACTGCTGTCACTTTACACTTTATTTTTTACTTAACACATGGCTTTTAGAGGTGCTAATAAGTTAGTGGTAACACCTTAAGGACTAACCTGAACTTGCAATACATACTCAATTAGCTAGGGTAAGAATGTAATTATATTTTAATTAAGGGTTGTTATGCTCAATTCAAAAAGTGTATCGGTTTTAGAATCATTTTTAGACACACAAACACATGATAATAAAGTAACTATTGATCACGTTGTGGGTTTTGTGAGTGGCTTACTTGCCTGTTCAGAGTTTTTTGGAGAGGCTGAGTTAGCCCATTATATTAGTGACGATTGTGACGGTGTTTATAATTAGTTGATGAGCGATACACCGGAGCGTGGGGCGTTGATTGATATACTCGATAGTATTACCGATGTTCAAGTGGCGCAGAGTAACTTATTAGCTGCACTTTATCCTCATCATGAAAATGAAAAATCACCTAGTGAGCCATTACAAAACTGGTGTAGTGGTTACTTAGCTGCTTATTTAGTTAACCAAGAAGTGTGGCAACTTGATTTTAACTTTTTACTGTCATTAGAAACTAGTGATGATCAAAAGCGAAAAGATGAAAGCCAGCAATTTGTAGATAACTTTGAAGTGACATTAAGTTTATTGGCTACTTTTGCTATGTGGCAAGAAGCCCAAAGTGAACACCCCAATCCAGAAACCTTAATAGATGGATTTACATTGTTATATACGCGTTTAGACGAAAGCTTAACTGTTATTGCCTCAATGGCATTAATGTTAGAGGATGATAAGCTCGAACAATGGGAAGAGGAAGGTTAGAGATTACGGTTTGCTGCTTTAAAAAAACATTTGTGTTTTTTTACGTTAGGCATACAATCCGCACAACTAAATTAGGAGCAATCAATGAGTAAAAAGAAAGCAAAACCAGTTCAATCAACATCATCTGTTGATACCGGTCGTGGTGTAATTAAAGACAATGCATTAGCTGCATTGGTTACCTCAAAAGTTTTTAAGCCACAAATTGTCAGTGCTAAAAAAGGCAAAGGTGCTTACAAGCGTAAAAGTAAACATTCAGGACAAGAGTCCTATTTAATCGCTGCTTAAAAAAAGCGTTGATTAAATAGGGCTCTGCGATTGACCTCTACGGTGCATAGAGCAATGTAATACTGCCAACTAACGATAAGTAGAATTGTCTAGATGGTTGTGATTGTCAGCGTAGAGTATAAAAGCTAAGTGGCAGACTCAAGGTAATGAGCTTGATCAAATAGGTGCTTAATTTAATGTTTAGCCTACGCTTAGACTAAATGTCATGAGTTTAAGTCATAATTTAAACATTACCCTAGCCGTTTAACGCTTAGTTTTATACTTCCTGCATTTGCGCCATAAAAACGCATTAAATCATTTGCAAAGGGGGTAAATTCACCTGATTGAGTTATTTTAAAATCGCCGCCATCAGCAATTTCAAATGCGTGATCATCTGTATTTGCTATTGCGCCTATTAAAGAAAACCACGGCGCATGGGTTAGTCGTCTAAAAGGTTCAAGTAATGCCATGGGGATTTCTTTTACCCCTAGTTTTATCTCATCGCGACTCCAACCTTCAGGCCCACATTGAATGCCATCGTCATACCAGGTTTGATTATCAAGTGCTCTAAAACGATAAGTAGCGCCTTGCTCTAGCATTAATCCCGTGGTGTTATATTGCTCTGCAGCATACACTGTGACTTGTTTACTTTCACCAACTTGTAAAATGGTCATGTTTTGATTTTCAAGCGCAATATGCTCACTAAGGCCAGTAAAAGCGAGGAGGGTGTGGTCATTGTATTGAATATTATAACGCGTGTTTTTTAACGATTCTGGACGGTAACTAGATAAATGATAGATACGTGTCGTAACGCTTTGGTGTACTGTTGGCAAAACTGTACTGGGTTCGTCATCAACAAGGACACAGCATTCACGGTCAATAAGCTTAAATAATGGGTTAAACCAAAAGTAATTTTGTTGGTGGCTTAATGCTAGTGGATCTGGGGCGATGGTGACATCGTCTTTTGCTATTAATGCCGCATTAATATGCTCAGTTAATGTGGAGTAGTCAATCTGTTGACTGGTTAAAAAGTCTAAACCAATGGCTTGTTTAAGTAGCCATTCAATGCTGTAGCGCAAGCAAATATCAGCCAAACCATCGCGGTAGTATCCGCCACCAATATCTGAATGGGCGCCCGCAAACCATATTTCGTGAACATTTTGTTGTTGGTTGATAAGAGTGGGTTCAAAGGCTCGACGTTTTTCATCAAGTGCCACACAATGTAGCGCAGAGTTAATATTATGCGCTAATGTGTGGTTTTCAAAAATCACATGTTCGGCTCCACGCGTTGCTTTAGTTATTTTGGATAAACCAATCGAGGCAACTGTATCAAAGACACACAAATAAACGTCTTTGCTAATAAGTGGCTCTAAACATTTTGCAAAGCGTCTGGCAAGTGCCGCGCCGCGACTAAAACCCGTTAGTAATACTTTATCGCCTAGTTCGTAGTGATGTTTAAAATCATCAATAGCTTGGTTTAAAATACTGCTTACATCGTCAGTGCGCGGAGCTAAAGATTGGTTCAAAATGCGTTTTAGACGGCTACCCTTAGTACCAATGCCTTGATAATAAAAGCTTCGTTGTTGAATGAAGGGAGTTTCTGACTGGTTATTGAGTTGGCCACCGAGTAGTAAGTGGAGTTTTAAAATATTAGAGATACTGGCATCTTCTTTAAAGTTAGCAGAGCTAAATTGTTCTGCATCCCGGGGTTCACTACCTGTACCATCAAAGTTGAAAATCAGCGTTTTAGCCGTCATAGCATCATTCCTTTTACGTGGTTTTTCTAGGGGCGACTAACTCTTTGTTACCTATATTTATGTAGGTAAGGCGCGTGAGCAGGACGCGAAAGCTTTGCTAGAATTTTCCTTAGCCCTTTTGAACAAATATTAAACCTGCAAGGTCAACAGACCTTAATCTACACCGCAAATATTAAAAATTAAAGACAGTGAAACGCTCACTGTCTTTTCATGCTTTAATGCAACTTCATTTTTGGCCTAACTACGCGCAGAACTTTTTCGCTGATCCATAGAGCAAAGGTTTTTGCACTGCCATGAATAGCTCGTTGGTGCATTCGATAAAGCGAAATATACATAAAGCGCGCTATTTTACCTTCAATAAAAAAGCTATTACTGGTTAAGTTTCCCATCAAGCTGCCAACAGTACTATAGCGAGATAAGTTAACTAGTGAGCCATGGTCGCTATATTTAAAGCCATTTAATGGTTGCTGGCGAAGCGTTGCAATCAAGTTCTTTTCAACGCATTGCGCCATTTGATGCGCTGACTGCGCACGTGGTGGGACAAGCTTGCCATCTTCTTGGGTGAATGCGCAGCAATCACCAAGCACATAAATTCGTTCGTCACAGCTACTTTGTAAATAGTCATTAACCATGATTTGATTATTACGAGTAAGCTCAAAAATGCCTAATTCTTTAACAAAATCCGGCGCCTTTACGCCTGCAGCCCAGACCATAATATCGGCGTTAATTTGTTCTTCATCTTTAGTTATAAAGCCGGTTTTGACCGCTTCTTTTACTTGGGTGTTTTCACGTACGGTTACGCCAAGCTTTAGTAGCTCACGCTTTGCTGCGCTGGCAATTCGCTCGGGAAGCGCAGGTAGTATTCTTGGTCCGGCTTCAATTAAATGAATATGCAAACGTTTAGCCGACATGTTGGTAAGGCCGTAAACTTTTAATAGCTCAGATACATGGTAAAGTTCAGCCGAAAGCTCAACACCCGTTGCGCCACCACCAACAATGGCAATATCTAATGCGTGCTGTGGATCATCGTCTTGATGTAAGCGAGTAAAGTTATCAAGTAAAGCATGTTGAAAACGCTCAGCTTGTTGGTTTGAATCAAGATAAAAACAATGATCTTTAATACCTGGGGTATTGAAATCGTTACTGACACTACCAATAGCAATCACTAAATAATCGTAGTGAACTTGTCGTTCAGGCAAAATTTGATGACCTAACTCGTCATTAAGGGCGTTTAAGGTAATGGTTTTATCGTTATTATTAAGGCCACTAAAAGTGCCGAACTGAAAGTTATAATGATGTTTTGCGGCATGGGCAGAGTAAACAACGCCATCTAAGTCAGCATCTATTGAACCTGTCGCTACCTCATGCAGGAGGGGCTTCCATATGTGAGTGCGGTTTTTATCAATCAGCAGGATATCTGCTTGTTTTTTCTTTCCTAGTTTATGTCCTAATTGGGTTGCTAGCTCTAAGCCGCCAGCGCCGCCACCGATGATCACGATTTTAGGATGTGTAGTTATCATTATGTTGCCCTCAAAAAGTAGTGTACCTAAGTAGTCTGAGTAAACTACTTAGGTACAGCGCCTAAAAGGGCTGTACCTTAGCAACCATGCAATTGTGCGCCTTTAAAAATGAAAAGGCAAAGAAATCAACTGCTAAAAAAGGTAACATG
>NZ_JBQSVO010000104.1:0-13481 GCF_052376275.1 Pseudoalteromonas sp. AOP7-A1-14
CATAAGAGCCTAGACTATGAATAAACGTACATTTTTAAAGTCAGTATCATTAATTAGTGCCGGATTGCTCGCTAGCAATGGCGCTCACGCTGTTGACTTATCCAGCTCGAAAACACTCACTTTAAAAAAACCGAGCCCATTACCAAAAAAAGGCACCATTGGTGTAGTAAGCACGTCAGCAGCAACTTCGAATCAAAAAGACATTATTTTTGCCACACAAATTATTGAGGCTCTAGGTTATGAAGCCAAATTAGCTCCTAATATTATGGCTCGCCGTGGACACTTAGCGGGCACAGATGCCCAACGAGCAGGCGATCTAAATGCTTTATTTGCCGATAGTAGTGTTGATGCTATTTTTTGCTTAAGAGGAGGCTCAGGCGCTGCGCGTATTTTGCCTTTACTTGATTACGAATTGATCCGCGCTAATGCTAAACCATTAATGGGCTATTCTGATATCACAGCGCTGCATAATGCGCTACTTGCTAAGGCAGGTATTGTAAGCTTCCATGGTCCTAACGCATCAAGTGACTGGAATCCGTACCATGTACAGCAATTTGAAAATATGTTTGAACAGCAAAAGCGCATGCACTTTAGTAACTTACCTAAAGGTGACAATGAGCTAATTAATAGTCAATACTTAACGCAAACAATTACGCCAGGTGAAGTAACAGGCCGCCTTATTGGCGGAAACTTAACCGTACTAACCGCATTGGCAGGATCTGAATACTTACCTGATTTTGAGGGCGCTATTTTATTTTTAGAAGATATCGATGAAGCACCCTATCGTATAGATCGCATGCTTAGTACTTTAAAGCTAATGGGTGCGCTTGATAAAATTGCCGGTTTTGTATTTGGTGATTGCAACGATTGCAGCCCAGGCAATGGTTATGGCTCATTAACTCTTGACGAGATTCTTGCTGATTACATAAAGCCATTAGGTATTCCAGCCTATCGGGGAGCGATGATTGGCCATATTAAACGCCAATTTATATTACCCGTGGGCACAAAAATAACCCTAAATGCCGATGCAGGTACATTAACCATGAAAGAGGCTGCATTTAGCTAATTCAAAATCGCACGCACAAAAAAGGGGGGCTAATTAGCCCCCCTTTTTTCTGTAGAGTACAAGTTACTCTACAGCTTCTGCTTGCTCTTCGTCTTGAATTTCAAGTAGTTCTACTTCAAAAATAAGTGTTGAGTTAGCTGGAATTTTACCTAGGTCACGCTCGCCATAAGCAATCTCTGATGGGATTGTAAACTTATATTTAGAACCCACATTCATAAGCTGTAAACCTTCAGTCCAACCCGGAATTACGCGATTAAGCGGGAAAGTTGTTGGCTCATCACGCTCATAAGAGCTATCAAACGTTGTACCGTCTAATAAAGTGCCTTTGTAATGTACTTTAACTACATCTGTCGCTACTGGCTTTTCGCCGTCACCTTCTGTAATCACTTCGTATTGTAAGCCTGAATCAGTAACCGTAACGCCTTCTTTTGTAGCGTTCTCAGCTAGGTATTTTTCACCCTCAGCTTTACTTTTTTCTGACTCAATTTTAGCTTGTGCTTCTTGCTTTGCACGTATTGATGTATCAAGTTTAGTTAATATTTCGCGAATTTTTTCTTCGTCGATTTTTGAGTTGCCTGCAAGTGCATCTTCAAAACCACGAAGAAGTAATGTTTGGTCAAGCTCAATACCTAACTTTTTTTTCTCTGCTAAGTCTTTATTTAAAAAGCTACCTACAGAGGCACCAATACCATAAGCTTGTTGTTGTACTTCAGTCTCAAGTTTAACTTCAGCTTGCTGTTCTTTTTTTGCTTCTTGATTACAAGCTGTTAGCGCTAAAACTGACGCTGCAATCAATGACAATTTAATCGTCTTTCTCATTTTAAATCTCCGACATACTTTGCAGTTGTCATTTATTGTATTATTACTAGTTAATGATTGGCGGCCTACTATGGTAGGCTGCTTGTTTAATAACTAATTCTATTTTGTTCACTACACTAATTAGCACAAGTGATTAGACAAACAACCTAGGCCTTCAACAGCACCTAGTCTAACCTCTCAATCACTAAGAGTTAAGGGGAAATACCTGTAATATGTCGATATTTCGTACTTTTTTGTATCTCCTGAGCTGTACCTTATTAGTATCCTGCACAGACCCGAAAGAAGATGCAATAGCCAGCTATGAACATTCAGCAAAAGGCTCATTTGCCTCCGCGGTATCACATGATGGCAAATACAGCATTATTTCCTCTATACACCATGGGGTCGCTCTGTGGGATAATCAACAGCAGGTGTTAAAGTACCAATGGTTTCAACAACCAAATGAAGAAAGCTTGGTACATACCGTGGCTTTTTCGTTTGATGATAGCCACGCCGTCACCGCTGAAAAAACCACTTTTGCAATATGGGATGTCACCACAGGTAAAAATACCGGCTATTACAAAATAAAAACCGCCACGATTCGCGATATCGCCATAAGTAATCAAGGCCAAAGTGTTTTGTACGGACGTAGCGATAATGTAGTGGTGTATCTAAATTTAGCAACAGGCAGACGCATTGAGTTTCTGGGTCATCAAGAAAAAATTAACGTGGTTGATTTATCACCTAACGGAAACTTTGCCTTGAGTGGTTCTAACGATTACGCAGCCTACTTTTGGGATACCCGCACCGGTCAAGTTATTCACCGCTTTAATCACCCAAGTAGGGTGACGCAAGTAGCACTTGATCCGCAAGGTCGCTATGCCTTTACCGCCGATAGTATGGCACAAGCACATGTATGGCAGCTGACTACAGGTGACCTTGTTGGTAAACTGGAGTATATTGCTCGCCAGAAAATCTTTACTGCGGTACGCTTTAATCAAGCAGGTAATTTACTGGTAACAGGTTCACCAAATCGATTAGTCGATTTATGGCAGTTACCCAGTGGTAAAAAAATTCAAAGCTGGTTGGTTGCCCCCCGCGAAGGGAGTCGGCCTAAATCGGCAGTGGTGCTTGATGTGGCTTTTACGGACAACGAAACCCAGCTATTAACCGAAAGCTCCAGTGGTATTGCAGAGCGCTTTAAACTAACAGCGGTAGATAAGTAATCACTCTGTTATTTACTTAACTCACGAGTTTACAAATCTCGCGTTGCGATTAAATCGCCCCTAGATTGAACAAACTTTAATCCTAAAAGGTCAACGTAACCTACTCATTATTATAAGAGAAAAAAATGAACACGATTGAAAATCGCTTAACCGAACTTGAAGCTAAAGTGGCTTTTCAAGACGAAACTATTGAAATACTTAACGATGAGCTAAAAGCACACCAACAATTGCTAGCAAAAATGAAGCGCCAAACAGAACTGTTAGCAGAGAAGATTAAAGAGTCGCAATCATCTCCCTCGTTGATGTCACAAATACCAGAGCCACCTCCGCCACATTATTAATACAGCTAATGGATATTAATCGCCCGGTTTAAACACGCCAATAACTTGCTCAAATTGGCGTGTTGAGGCTTGCACAGCCTGATCTGGTTGGGTCATTTTATGGCCGCACTTTACGCACTCAACTTTTTCTACATCATTCTCTTTGTATAGCATCATTGTATCCATCGTTTTACATTCTGGGCATGATGCTCCTGCTATAAACCGCTTTTTTTGTCTCACAACTTTAATTCCCATGTCCTGCTATTTGCCTTACGTTATTTTAACGCATAAACCTCAAGGTTGATACCAAGGCAATTGAAATACAGGTCAGCTTCCGTGCTATGATGTCGGCAATTAAATTAAGGCTTAGAAAAGTAACGCATTCATGATCCAAATTTCAGAAATAGAACTACTTCGTGGCGGTAAAGCACTGCTAAAAGATGCATCTGCAACCTTGTTTCCAGAACACAAGGTAGGCCTTGTTGGCCCTAATGGCAGTGGTAAGTCAACGCTATTTAGTTTATTAAAATCTGAACTACAATTGGATGCTGGCAGTTGCAACATTCCTAAAGACTGGTCTATTGCCTCAGTTAAGCAAGAAACCCCAGCTCTTGATATCAGTGCCATTGACTACGTGCTACAAGGTCACCCCGAATATTATGCGCTACGTATTGCGCTTCGCGAAGCTGAACAAAATAACGATGGTGACGCACAAGCCAAAGCACATATTGGCCTTGAGAACATTCAAGGTTATAACATTGAAGCCAAAGCGGGTGAGCTGTTACATGGTTTAGGGTTTGCCAATCACCTTATAGAAAACCCAGTTAGTGACTTTTCGGGTGGTTGGCGAATGCGTTTAAACTTAGCCCAAGCGCTTATTCGCGATGCGGACTTACTACTGCTAGATGAGCCAACTAACCACTTAGATTTGGACGCCGTTTATTGGCTTGAGCGTTTTTTACGTGCCTACACCGGTACTTTAGTGCTTATTTCACACGACCGTGAGTTTTTAGATGCCGTTATCGACCAAATTTGGCATATCGACAAACAAAAAATCAATGTTTACAAAGGTCACTACTCACAGTTTGAGCGCCAAAAGGCTGAGCGTTTATTACAACAGCAAGCTATGTTTGAAAAACAACAAGATCAAATAGCGCACCTTGAACAGTTTATCACCCGCTTTAAAGCAAAAGCCACCAAGGCCAAACAAGCACAAAGCCGCGTAAAAGCCTTAGAACGCATGGAAAAGCTTGCTCCAGCTCATGTTGACTCACCGTTTAATTTTGAGTTTGCCGAGCCTTTAGCACTGCCTAACCCACTTATGAGCTTAGATAAGGCTAAGGCAGGTTATGGCGATACCACCATTTTAAATAGCATTAAATTAAACCTCGTGCCGGGTAGCCGTATTGCTTTATTGGGTCGTAATGGCGCAGGTAAGTCGACGCTAATTAAATTACTCGCCGGAGAGCTTGCACCACAAGCCGGTGAAGTATTTCAGCATCAAGGTTTAAGCGTAGGTTACTTTGCTCAGCATCAGCTTGAATCACTGGATTTAAAAGCGAGTGCGATCACCCATATTCAACGCTTAAATCCACAAGCAAGCGAACAATCACTGCGCGACTTCTTAGGTGGTTTTGCCTTCATTGGAGACAAAGCCCTTGAACCGGTAGCCCCATTTTCAGGCGGTGAAAAAGCCCGTTTAGTATTAGCTATACTGGTTTATCAAAAACCAAACTTATTGTTACTAGATGAGCCAACTAATCACCTTGATTTAGAAATGCGCCACGCACTGGTCATGGCATTACAAAGTTTTGAAGGCGCAATGGTCACGGTATCCCATGACCGTCACATGCTTAAAAATACCGCCGATGAGTTTTACTTAGTCGATAGCGGCGAGGTAACTCAATTTGGTTACAATTTAGACGAGTATTATCAATGGCTACTCAATGCCAATAAAGAAGCCGCTAAAGTAAACCAAACTGTCGATGAGCCAAAAGCCAACTCACAAGTTAACCGTAAAGAGCAAAAGCGCCTAGAAGCCGAATTCAGGAAAAACACTCAACCACTTAAAAAACAAATTGAAAAGCTTGAAAAACAACTTGATAAGCACTCCGCAGAGCTTAGTGAAGTCGAAGAAGCGCTTGGTGATAATGAGCTTTACAACGACGATAACAAAGCCAAATTAAAAGAACTACTAGGCAAACAAGCCACATTAACGCCAAAGCTTAATGACATCGAAGAGGAGCTATTGATTGCACTCGAAGAACTTGAAGAAAAAGAACAGGCCTTTGCCGATGAACTTACTTAATAGTAATGACTTTTGGCAATTTTCTTGTTCTTTTTATGAACAGCGTGAGCACCAACAAACCTTACTTGCTTTACAAAACAAGCAGGGTAAAAACGTAAACTTATGCTTGTTGCTACATTACTTAGATTCTCTAGGGCTGAAAACTGACAGAAAACAGTTAAATATTTTAGTCGCAACGATAAGCAAGCTTGATCAAAACGTAATGCAACCACTACGCGCCGCACGCGCTCACCTTAAAGCTAATCAAGCAACGATTAGCGATTACAGTAACATTCGCAAAGAGCTGCTAAGCGCCGAACTCAAGCTCGAAAAACAACAACAACAAATGCTGATTGATGCTGTGAATGAATTTAACTTAACACCTTGCTCAACTCCAAATAACAGCGCTTTATATATGGACATTCAAGCCTTGTAGGAGCTGGCTTTAGGTACGGATCAGAGAAAAGCTCAATAATGGCACTAATAGAGTGCCGCCACCGATACCGCTCATGATAGATAGCCCACCTTTAATATCGTCAATAGGCCTTTATTAGGCATTTAACGTTCAATTATAGAGCTTCTTTTGGTACTGTTGTAACCCCCCTTGACCGTACTGAATTCCACACTTACACAAAACACTAAGCGAGCAACTTTTCTGGTAACCGTGCTAGCATAAAACCACTAATAAGATCACCTAGGGCAACTCCCGCCAAAACCCAAGAGGCTAATTTCCAGGATACATTGCCATTTTAATGATAAGTAATTGCTGAAAAAGTTGATGTAAATAATATCGATACCAGTGATGTTGCAATTGCAACGGCGATCACCTAACTTGGTGAAAAACAAACCCTAACAAATTGTTTTATAACAATTATTTTAAGTTCCGCTATATTCTGCACAAATATACTAATATAAATGGCGCCCATGCATACTTTAAACTGCGATAACGCCTGAATATTTCTCATGCTTTATATGAAATAAATACATCTTGCTATTTCGGAAGTCTAGACGTTTAGAGCACCAAGTCAGGCTTTTTATATTTTCATCCGATATCGTGAGTAACTTCTAATTAGGAGTGCTCACTTAAAATGAATAATGAATGTGGTTCATGTTTTAAGTGAAATAAAACCATTTTTATTCATCTACCAATCCACGTATAAATAATGCAGGTTTTATATCAGAAATTGGGTACCAGATAATAATGAAAGATTTTATATTTACGATTAAGAGCACTAGCCTCGATGAAAACTATCACCCGTCAGACAATACGCGCATTACGACCAACTTTGCTAATTTGGCTAGAGGAACCTACCGCCAAGCAAACCTACGCAATGCCTTAAATATGATTGATAATCGTTTTAATGCTTTGGCGCATTGGGATAACGAAAAAGGAGAGCGTTACAGCGTAGAACTTGAAATCATTTCCGTTGATATAGATATTGAAGGCCGTGGTGATACCTTCCCATCTATAGAAGTATTAAAAACAAATATTGTTGATCATAAAACAAACAAGCGCATTGAAGGTATTGTAGGGAATAATTTTTCTTCTTATGTGCGCGACTATGATTTTAGCGTATTACTGCAAAACCATAATAAAAATCAGCCCAAATTTAGCATTCCAGATAACTTTGGAGAACTGCATGGAAATATATTTAAATCATTCTTAAACTCTAGCGCTTACCGTGAAAACTTTAAGAAACCACCGGTTATATGCCTCAGTGTTTCGGATAAAAAAACCTACCATCAGACTGAAAACCAGCATCCTATATTGGGCGTTGAATACCAGCCAACTGAATCTTCGTTGACTGAGCAATATTTCAAAAAAATGGGGTTACAGGTTCGCTACTTTATGCCGCCAAATAGTGCTGCCCCTTTGGCTTTTCATTTTATTGGTGACTTACTCAATGATTACACTCATCTTGAGCTTATTAGCACCATTAGCACAATGGAAACTTTTCAAAAAATATACAGACCTGAAATTTATAATGCTAATGCTGCTGCAGGGAAATGTTATCAACCAAATTTGAATAGCTTAGATCATTCATTAACTCAAATTGTTTATGATCGAACTGAACGCAGTCAATTAGCTAATGAACAGGGGAAGTTTACTGAGAAGCACTTTATAAATCCACATAAAACGGTGCTTGAGCAATGGTCTGCTAATTACGCTTAATAGCTGCATTTTATAGCTACGTTTAATAATTATCCTAAATATACGGCATTATTCATTATGAAAACATTTCTTAACAAAACAATATTACCGACTTCAACTGCTGGCAGTTTACCTAAACCTTCTTGGCTTGCAGAGCCTGAGACACTTTGGTCACCTTGGAAACTACAAGATGACCAATTAACGGAGGGCAAACACGATGCCTTGCGCGTATCGTTACAAGAGCAACAGCAAGCTGGTATTGATATTGTCAGTGATGGCGAACAA
This sequence comes from Pseudoalteromonas sp. AOP7-A1-14, assembly GCF_052376275.1. Taxonomy (NCBI): domain Bacteria; kingdom Pseudomonadati; phylum Pseudomonadota; class Gammaproteobacteria; order Alteromonadales; family Pseudoalteromonadaceae; genus Pseudoalteromonas; species Pseudoalteromonas sp. AOP7-A1-14. The sequence continues at coordinate 8,135 of NZ_JBQSVO010000104.1, forward strand.
ACACGCCAACATTTTGTTACGACGTTTATTGAGCACCTAAACGGCGTTAATTTTGAGAAACGTCAAACTGTTAGAATTCGTGATCGCTACGATGCGAGTGTACCGACAGTTGTAGGTCCTGTTACCCGCCAAAAACCTGTTTTTGTTGAAGATGCCAAGTTTTTACGTCAGCAAACTAAGCAACCTATAAAATGGGCCCTACCTGGCCCCATGACAATGATAGATACACTTTATGATGACCATTATAAAAGTCGCGAAAAACTAGCTTGGGAATTTGCCAAAATTCTTAATCAAGAAGCCAAAGAATTGGAAGCGGCGGGTGTTGATATTATTCAGTTTGATGAACCCGCATTTAATGTCTTTTTTGATGAGGTAAATGACTGGGGAATTGCGACTTTAGAAAGAGCAATTGAAGGACTTAAATGCGAAACTGCCGTACATATTTGCTATGGCTATGGCATCAAAGCCAATACAGATTGGAAAAAAACGTTGGGGTCAGAATGGCGACAATATGAAGAAGCTTTTCCCAAGTTACAAAAATCTAATATTGATATTATCTCATTAGAATGCCACAACTCGCATGTTCCAATGGAACTACTTGAACTCATTCGAGGTAAAAAAGTAATGGTAGGCGCGATTGACGTTGCAACCGATACCATTGAGACACCAGAGGAAGTCGCTAATACTCTACGAAAAGCACTGCAGTTTGTAGATGCCGATAAACTCTACCCTTGTACCAACTGTGGCATGGCTCCTCTATCTCGCCAAGCAGCAAGAGGCAAACTAAATGCATTGAGCGCAGGCGCAGACATCGTCCGAAAGGAACTACTAGCCTAGTTAGCGTTATAATAACAAATGGTAAAGTTACCTTTTCGGCTTGTATAGTATATAGGTGCTGCGCTTTAGAGGAAAATAGGCTAGGTGCTAAGTAAATCATGGCTAAAACTAGCTTCTACGCATGTTCAAATCTTGTAGGAGCTAGTTTTAGCTGCGAATGAGCTTTATATATTTATATTCGTGATCATCCTTTTTTCTTTGCGTAAAAAGGTTTTAAATTATGTTGTAGTCACTCATTCCAAACTTTTATAACTGACAGGTAGTATCGCAGAGCGCTTCAGTAATCTCAGTGGTGCAGCCACTGATACCGAAATATTTCCCACATCTCACTTTAACCTCTTTTATAGCTAATTTTACCCTTACAAACTCGCTAACTTCACTTAACTTTTTGATCCAAATCAACTTCTATCTCGCTGCTTATCAACTTAATAAAATTGTTTGATCTCGATCATATTGACCACATTCAACCCACCCTATGATTAACTCATAGACATTAGGAGGCGGTTATGGACATATTCTTCAGAGATTTTTTTAGCGACCCAGTACTATTTTTATCATTTGGTTTTTTGGGCGTTGTGATTAGTTTATGTCTTTTCTTTGTGTATTTTTTTATTAAAAAAGTGCATGAAGCTAAGCTCCCTAACCAATCACATTAAGCACGACGCACTAAAGCGCCTTATCAATTTATTGATTAGGCGCTTTTTATTTCTCTTTAAAGAAAGTTTGTTACACTAACACTCCCTTTTACAAAGTGTGTAATCCCTTTATGATCTCACAGTTCAAGCCTGCATGGTGGATGACTAATCGTCATGTGCAAACTATTATGCCACGATTTTTTCGCCCATCTCACACAACTCGTTATCAATTAGAATTACTTGATACACCCGATAAGGATTTTCTAGAACTGGCTTGGTCACTCCCTAAAGACGATAATGCGCCGCTTGCCATAGTGTTACATGGACTAGAGGGTAATATTAATAGCTTTTATGCCAAAGGCATGATGAAGGCGTTAAAAAAGCAAGGCTTTAGCGTAGTATTAATGCACTTTCGTAACTGCTCAACCGAGGCTAACCGATTACCCCGCGCCTATCACAGTGGCGAAACTGGCGACTTAGACTTTTTGCTCCACCACCTTAAAAAACAATTCCCTAATCGCCTGATGGTTGCAGTTGGTTTCTCGCTGGGCGCAAATGTATTGGCCAAATATTTAGGTGAACAAGGCGAACAATGTTTACTCAAAGCCGCTGCGATAGTATCTGCACCTTATGAATTATCGGCGTCATGCCAAGTGATCCGTAAAAGCTTAGCAAAGATTTACCAAAAGTATTTACTCGATCGTATGAAGCAATCAATGACGCGCAAGCTCCCGCAAATAAAACAACAACTAGCCCTAACTCCCGAGCAACTGGCTGATATCGATGACCTATGGGATTTTGACAATCAACTTACTGCACCGTTACACGGTTTTTCAGGCGCTGAAGATTATTACCAGCAAGCCAGCGCGAAACCTTACTTAATTAAAATAGCCAAACCGACATTGCTAATACACGCGAAAGATGACCCCATGCTGTCAATCAAAGCCGTGCCGACTAGGCAGGAAGTAAGTGAGCATGTTACGCTGCGCGTCTCAGAGAAAGGCGGCCATGTTGGATTTATTAGTGGCAACAACCCTTTTAAACCTGTTTATTGGTTAGAGCACGCTATCCCACAATATTTTAAGCAACAATTAGAGTCGTTATGATCATCCCACACGAACAGCTAGATAAAGATACCTTATATAATTTAATCGAAAGCTATGTGCTACGTGAAGGCACCGATTACGGCGAACAAGAGTTCAGCATTGAAAGTAAAGTTGCACAAGTTAATCAACAATTACAAAATGGTGAAGCCATGGTGTTTTTTTCAGAGCTGCACGAGTCAGTGACTATTATCTCTAAAGGTGAATTTGAAGCTTTGCGAAGCGAAATTTAACGAGTTAACTTGCCAGCTGCACAATAAAACCTCACAATGTTTTTTTATTTCAAGAGCCATTAAAAATGATAAAACTAAGCTCAATTGTTATTGTCGCTTCACTTGCCCTCAACACAAGCGCACAAGCACAACAAAAAACATATGACGCATCAGACAAAGCGATAAAACTGACCCACGAAACCATTTTAATCGATACTCACATTGATGTTCCGTACCGTATTCATAAAAACTGGGTTGATGTCGCCAAAGCGACAGATGGTGGCGATTTTGATTATCCTCGCGCTGTGAAAGGCGGTTTAAACGCCCCGTTTATGTCAATATATATTCCTGCTCATTTAGAGTTTGAAGGTAAAGGGAAGAGCTATCAGCTCGCCAATCAAATGATTGATAGTATGGAATCTATAGCTTTACGTGCACCCGATAAATTTGCAATTGCCAGCTCAACCGCTGATATAGAAGAGCAGTTTAAACAAGGCAAACTGTCTATTGCTATGGGTATGGAAAATGGCTCGCCAATTGAAGGCGACATGAAAAATCTACAGCACTTTTTTGACCGTGGCATACGTTACATTACGTTGGCCCACTCACAAAGCAACCATATATCAGACTCATCTTATGATATTCGCCGTAAGTGGAAAGGCCTCAGCCCATTCGGTAAAAAGCTAGTAACTGAAATGAACAACATCGGTATGTTAATTGATGTATCACATATCTCTGATGATGCTTTTTACCAAGTAATAGAGCAGTCTAAAACACCGGTAGTGGCGTCGCACTCATCACTACGCAAATACACCCCCGGCTTTGAGCGTAATATGAATGACGACATGCTCTTAGCGCTTAAAGAAAACGGCGGGGTAATTCAAATTAATTTTGGCTCAAGCTTTGTCACTGCAAAAGCAGGCACTTGGGGTAAGCAATTAAAAAGCTCAAAAGAGTCTGCTAAAAAAGACGGGGCGGCATTAAGCAAAGATTTTGATGCTGCGTACCGTGCTAAAAATCCCTACCCATTTGCGAGTCTTGAGCAAGTGCTTGATCATATTGATCACGTAGTTGAGCTGATAGGTATAGATTATGTAGGTATTGGCTCTGATTATGATGGTGTTGGCGACTCATTGCCTATCGGTTTAAAAGATGTGTCGAGCTACCCTAATCTTGTTCAAGGTTTAATGGACAGAGATTACAGCGACAAAGATATTAAAAAGATTTTAAGCGGCAATATACTAAGAGTATGGCAGCAAGCCGAGGAATACGCTAAAAAGCATTAATTTTATTAAGCTAAACATGTAAAATTTAGGAGCGCGAACTATCGCGCTTCTTTTTTATTCATTGTTATTTGTCAGCCTCAATTGCTTTAGCAACCTCTTCAGCCAACGGACCTTGTGCAGTCGTTGCCGCTTGATTAATAAGCTTAAGTATATCGCTGTCCTTTGGAATCTTCGCTTGGGCGCAGCTAAAATCTTGCTTTAAATTCATTTTAAATTGCGATGCTTCAGCCAATAAATTACCGCTAGCCACCTCATAAGCATACATTTTTGCATTCGTGTTTAATGCGTTATCACTTGCATAAAAGCCTTCTTTTGACTTGTAATGATAGCCACCATCAAAAATAACTAGCATATCCACCTCATCGCTATTGTTAAACTCTAAGTTTTGCCATAACGATGCCCCCTGTTCAGCATCTTTGAGTATAATAAGCTCTCGCTTAAGCGGAACAAACTCCGTGTTTACCTGTGAACTTACATCAGTTAGCGTTGAGCTTAATTGCTCGCTAAAGCTTTTATTTAATGAATGAGGCAGCTTATAAACCTGACGCTCGTTACTAAATACCGTCAAAGCGGTATAAGTACAGAGTAAGTCATCGCCAAGTGTAGAAATAACTCCAATCTTCTTAATTGGCTGCTGAGTAAGTTTTACTTTTGGTGCCTCTGATTGAGCTGCGCATCCTGATAAAAATAGTACAATGAAAGTCCACCTACTCATTTCCACATCCCTTATTTTTTATAATTTTAAGACGCTCAGTATATTCAAATATAGCTTAATTTTATATGAAAATAACCATTTACATGAGCGTTTTTCGCTATTGTTGTAGTGCTGTTTATCAAGATTAAACTTTCGTCATTAAAGCGCTACCTACAAAATCCAAAGCTTATAACTCAAATCGCAGGCATTAAAAAGGCCACCTAAGTGACCTTTTTAATAAGTAAATTAGCTAAGCTAATAATTACTTAACGATAGTTGCTACTAAGCACCTACGTCTAAGGTAACAGCGCCACCTTCACATGGCACAAAACTCAAATCGCAGGCATTAAAAAAGGCCACCTAAGTGACCTTTTTAATAAGTAAATTAGCTAAGCTAATAATTACTTAACGATAGTTGCTACTAAGCACCTACGTCTAAGGTAACAGCGCCACCTTCACATGACACAAAACTCAAATCGCAGGCATTAAAAAAGGCCACCTAAGTGACCTTTTTAATAAGTAAATTAGCTAAGCTAATAATTACTTAACGATAGTTGCTACAACACCAGCACCTACAGTA
>NZ_JBQSVO010000105.1:0-12951 GCF_052376275.1 Pseudoalteromonas sp. AOP7-A1-14
GTTATGATTATAAATAATATAATTAGAATTATTGTCAAAATAATAATGAGTTGTACATATGCTAAAAAGACTATTTCTTGTAACTTTTTTTCTTACCGCATGCAGTGATGAAGCAAACGATAGTAAAGTAGTCGATAGCAAAGTGGCTGATAGTAAAGTAACTGATGTTGCCAAGCCTCAGCAATTAACTGTACTTGAACAGTATCAACACAAAGCAAAAAATTTATTACTCAGTATCCGTACTCGTAAAGCCGCTGCGGATATCGTAATTGAGGCAGAAATGCTTGTGGCTAATTCTCGTAGACTACTTAGCAGTTTTACCTTGAAGTACCCTCAATGCAGAGAGTACTTAACGGCACTTGATAAAGAGGCTGAGGCTATTGCGAGCCAACCAATACCAGACATTGAAAGTGGTTACCATGACGGTGATAAACTTCCTAATTTTGACGACCCGGTGTGCTACTATGCTAAAAACTTACTGGTTCACCCAGCAAAGGTGCAAGCCATTGCATTGTTAGGCATGAATAGTGAGCTAGCATACCAAGATGCAGAAATGGAGATGGTTGAAGCTATCGCCCATTTTGAACAAGTAGAGCAGGCACTTGATAAAAAATAAGTAACCAAAAAGTGAGCACCGCTGTTAAATAGCAGTGAGCGCACTACAAGCGCGACGAGTACCTCAACGAACGACTTTGGTTAAAATTAAACAATAAATCGGTATCCACATAAGCAATCCAGAGCTTGAACTTGGCAACCTTTTACTTTTGGTATAAAAAAAGGAGCCGTAGCTCCTTTTTTAATATCATCACAACTCTAATTAACGAAGTAATGACTCATTTAATACTGGGCGAATTTCACGAATAATAGCTTGTGTAAGCTTTGGAGCGCCGCAGATGATGTTACCACTTTGGTTATAGTTATTGCCGCCAGCGAAATCAACAACCATACCGCCAGCCTCTTTAACCATTAATTCGCCTGCTGCTGAGTTCCAAGGTTTTAAACCGATTTCAAAGAAACCGTCAACACGACCCGCAGCCACATAAGCCATGTCTAACGCAGAGCACCCCGCGCGACGAATGTCAGCAGTGTGAACAAATAACGCTTTAAATGCTTCAGTGTATGCATCAATGTGGTGCTTATTTTTGAAAGGAAATCCCGTCGCTAAAACAGTACCTGAAAGAACCGTTGTTTTACTAACACGAAGACGTTTACTGTTAAGTTGAGCGCCTTGACCACGAGAAGCCGTGAAAAGCTCACCACGAATTGGGTCATAAATAACAGATTGGTCTAAACGACCTTTAACTTTAAGTGCGATAGAAATCGCATAATGAGGAATGCCTTTGATGAAGTTTGTAGTGCCATCAATAGGATCTACAATCCATTGGTAATCTGCATCCTTGCCAGCGTGCTCGCCTAACTCTTCACCAATAACTGAATGAGTAGGGTAAGACTGTAAAATAGTGTCACGAATTACGGCTTCGGCTTCTTTATCAATATTAGTTACTAAATCGTTAGTGCCTTTTTGTTGCACTTCAACTTTTGATAAATCTTCACTTGCGCGAAGTAAAATTTTACCTGCGTTGCGAGCAGCGCGAACCGCAATGTTTAACATCGGATGCATGGTTTTACCTTTGGGTTGTAAAAGAACGTTATATCTAAGGCGGCGTATTTTAGCGACTTTTGCCGCAAAGTAAACAACAAAGCCAAAATAGTTTAGAGTGTTTTTTGTACTAGACTGAGTTGCAAGGGAAAAATTTTAAAGGAAAAGCTAATAGGCAGAGTTTCAGCGTAGAAGGGTTATGACTTATCTAAGCTGATATGAGCCTATGCTATTTATCGCTTAGGGCTAAGAGCTATGTTATAATCGCGCACAATTTTTTTGTGCATGAATTAAGTGACGCAGTAATGATCTTAGATGACGTTCGTATCGTTTTAGTAAACACCTCGCATTCGGGTAATATTGGCTCAGCAGCACGGGCGATGAAAACCATGGGGCTGTCAAAGCTTTATTTAGTCGATCCTGCTTGTGAAGTTGATAGTCATGCCAGTGCGTTAGCGGCAGGTGCTACTGATGTGCTAGGTAACGCGGTAATTGTTGATACGGTTGCAGATGCGGTTGCTGGTTGTGCACTAACTATTGGCACCAGTGCGCGCTCGCGTACTTTATCTTGGCCGATGGTTGAACCGCGTGAATGTGGTGAAAAGCTGATTAATGAAGCGCAAGCAGGTCCTGTGGCACTTGTATTTGGCCGTGAAAACAGTGGCTTAACAAATGAAGAATTACAGCAATGTAACTATCATGTATGCATTCCTGCTAATCCAGAATACAGCTCACTTAATTTAGCTATGGCGGTGCAAACTCTTTGCTATGAAACGCGAATGGCGTTTTTAAATCATCAAAAAAATGAGCACCCACAAGTGTCAGAGCAAGATGATACGGTTTACCCTAAAGCCAAGCAAACTGAACTGTTTTACGATCACCTAGAGCAAACCCTAACGGATACGGGTTTTATAATTAAGCAGCATCCAGGATTGGTGATGACCAAGCTGCGTCGTATGTTTAATCGCGCTCGCCCAGAAGAAGCTGAGCTAAACATTTTACGCGGTATTCTTACCTCAATAAATAAGTCTACTAAATAAGACAAAGTTATATATAGTTTTGGTGACTAATACTTGACTAAATTACTCAGGTAATTACAATGAACTCAATACTTGACCAAAAAGGTCGGGTATTAAATATTATCAATCAGTAATTTGCTGATTGTTAATATCGACTAATTTACTCTGGTAATTAAAGTTTGCACTCTTTTGTGCAGGGGGCGTTATGAAGTTAACATCAAAAGGCCGATACGCAGTAACCGCCATGTTGGATGTTGCACTACATACTGATGTAGGTGCGGTCCCCCTAGCTGATATATCAGAACGACAAGAAATTTCGTTATCATACCTTGAGCAATTATTTGCTCGGTTACGAAAAAATGGGCTTGTGACTTCAGTACGTGGTCCTGGCGGCGGTTATTTATTAGGCCGCGAAACAAGCGCAATTTCTGTTGGTGATGTAATTAGCGCGGTAGATGAATCAGTTGATGCCACACGTTGTCATGGTGCAAGCAGTGGCTGTCAAAGCGGTATGCGTTGTTTAACCCATACTTTATGGTCTGATTTAAGTGCCCGAATCGAAGAATTTTTAAATGGTATTACCCTCGCTGAGTTGGTGCAAAAGTCGGATGTGAAAGAAGTCGCATCACGCCAAGATAACAGTATCAATAATGCAATTAAGCAACTGGAAAACATTCAAGTAAGCTGTCAACTTTAAGTTGACGTGAAGCGGAGAAAAAAATGAAGTTACCAATTTATTTAGATTACGCAGCAACCACACCCGTTGATGAGCGTGTAGCAAAAGATATGATGCAATGCCTTACTATGGACGGTAATTTTGGTAATCCTGCGTCACGTTCACATCGTTTTGGTTGGCAAGCAGAAGAAGTGGTTGATCAAGCACGTACAGATATTGCTGATCTAATCAATGCAGATCCACGTGAAATTGTTTTCACTTCGGGTGCAACAGAGTCAAATAACCTAGCTATTAAAGGTGCGGCGCAGTTTTATAAAAAGAAAGGTAAGCACGTTATTACCGCTAAAACTGAGCATAAAGCAGTACTTGACACGTGTCGTGAGCTTGAGCGTCAAGGCTTTGAAGTTACCTATATGGACGTTGAAGAAAACGGCCTGCTGGATCTTAAAAAGCTAGCTGCAACAATGCGTGATGACACGGTCTTAGTGAGCATCATGCACGTGAATAATGAGTTAGGTGTTATTCAAGATATCGCTACTATCGGCGAAATGTGTCGTGAACGTAAAATCATGTTCCACGTTGATGCTGCGCAAAGTGCGGGTAAAGTATTAATTGACGTACAACAGCTTAAAGTCGACTTTATGTCATTCTCAGGCCACAAAGTATATGGCCCTAAAGGAGTTGGCGCACTTTATGTACGTCGTAAACCACGCGCTCGTCTTGAAGCACAAATGCACGGTGGTGGCCATGAACGTGGTATGCGCTCCGGCACACTGGCAACTCATCAGCTTGTAGGTATGGGTTCCGCATTTAAGGTCGCTAAACAAGATTTTGAAAAAGACCATGCACACATCAGCGCGCTACGTAAGCGCTTGATAGATGGTATTATGGCTGATATGGACGAAGTTTACTTTAATGGTGAACCAAGCCAATCAGTACCAGGAATTGTTAACATCAGCTTTAACTTCGTTGAAGGTGAATCGTTATTAATGGCTGTTAAAGATATTGCTGTATCATCAGGTTCTGCCTGTACCTCAGCAAGCTTAGAGCCTTCTTATGTACTACGTGCATTAGGCCGTAACGACGAGTTAGCACATAGCTCAATTCGTTTTAGTATTGGCCGCTTTACGACTGAGGAAGAGATTGATTATACCGTCGAACTAATCAAAAACTCGATTGGCCGTTTACGCGAGATGTCTCCTTTGTGGGAAATGCATCAAGAAGGTATTGATTTAGAATCAGTTGAGTGGGCACATCATTAATTGATGGGCACACCCGTTAGCAGGTAGTGAGGATAGAATAATGGCTTATAGTAATAAAGTAATCGATCATGTTGAAAGTCCACGTAACGTGGGTGTTTTAGACAAAAGTGACCCGTCAGTAGCAACCGGTATGGTTGGCGCACCCGCATGTGGTGACGTTATGAAGTTACAAATCAAAGTGTCAGCTGACGGTGTAATTGAAGACGCAAAATTCAAAACCTATGGTTGTGGTAGTGCAATTGCTTCATCATCGCTTGTTACCGAGTGGGTAAAAGGCAAAACATTAGACGAAGCATCAACTATTAAAAATACCGATATCAGTGCTGAACTTGAGTTGCCACCAGTGAAAATTCACTGTTCGATTCTAGCAGAAGATGCGATTCAAGCAGCGATTGCTGACTACAAAAGCAAACAAGCTAAGTAAGAGATAATTTCATGGCAGTGACATTGACAGAGGCGGCAGCAAACCGCGTAGAATCATTTTTAGCAAATCGCGGCAAAGGGCTTGGCCTGCGCGTAGGCATTAAAACTACAGGCTGTTCAGGTCTTGCTTATGTTCTTGAGTTTGTCGACGAACTAGCTGAAGGTGATGAAGTTTTTGAAAGCCAAGGCGTTAAACTTATTGTTGATGCTAAAAGCTTGGTTTATATTGATGGCACTCAGCTTGACTACGCTAAAGAAGGCTTAAATGAAGGGTTTCAGTTTAGCAACCCCAACCTAGCCGATGAGTGTGGTTGCGGTGAAAGCTTCACAGTATAAATACTGACAAAAGCGTATCTTGAAGCCCTGCCTATGTAGGGCTTTATTCTTTAAAGTTTATTTATTTGGGCGAATAAATGCGTTATTTTGAGCTATTTGCGATACCCGTAGATTACAACATTGATTTAGCCACAGTGAACAAGCACTATCTTGAACTACAACGTGCTGTTCATCCTGACCGTCATGCTAACGCGAGCAGTCGTGATAAGTTACTCGCGGTACAAAATACCGCAGAGATAAACGATGCCTTACAAACGCTTAAGCACCCAGTAAAGCGTGCCGAATATATGCTGAGTGAACTGGGTGTTGATATTCGCTCAGAGCAACAAACACTGCAAGACCCGCTATTTTTAATGCAGCAAATGGAATTACGCGAAGAGCTTGAAGAGCTAGAGAACGGCAACGATCCAGATACTGCTATTGCAAATTTTGAAGCACAAATAAAGCAGCTTGATAAACAATATAGTAATGAATTTGCAGCGCAGCTAGCAAGCAATGATGAACAGCAGTGGCAGGCCGCCGCTGATAACGTTCGTAAGTTAAAGTTTGTTTATAAGTTACGCGACGAGCTTGAGCGCATTGAAGATAGTTTATTCGACGATTAATTTACTCGCTGTTTAGAAAATAGCGATAATAGAGTGTAAAGAGCATTATGGCATTATTGCAGATTGCTGAGCCGGGGCAGAGCGCGGCACCACATGAACATAAATTAGCGATAGGTATTGACCTAGGGACTACTAACTCATTGGTTGCGACCGTACAAAGCGGCGAAGCACGCATTTTAAATGATGCAGCGGGCCAAGCGATGTTGCCATCAGTTGTACGTTATCAAGCTGATACTATTAATGTCGGCAACGATGCGGAAAAGGCTGCAACAGAAGACCCTGCTAATACGCTTATTTCAGTAAAGCGCTTTTTAGGTAAAACTCAAACCGAAATTGAACAAAGTTATGGCCAATTACCGTACGACTTCTGTGAGCATAACGGTGCTTTAGCAATTGAAACATCGGCGGGTAAAATTAGTCCGGTTGCGGCTTCAAGTGAAATTTTAAAAGTACTAAAAGCACGCGCTAAACAAAGTTTTGCTGAGCAAGATATTCTAGGTGCGGTGATCACGGTCCCTGCTTATTTTGATGATGCCCAACGACAAAGCACTAAAGATGCCGCTGAGCTTGCTGGTATTAATGTACTACGTTTATTAAACGAACCAACTGCAGCTGCTGTAGCTTATGGCCTAGACTCAGGCCAAGAAGGTATAATTGCAGTTTACGATTTAGGCGGCGGTACCTTTGACATTTCAATATTACGCCTGCATCAAGGTGTGTTTGAGGTTATGGCCACTGGCGGAGATTCAAGTCTAGGTGGCGATGATTTTGACTCGTTACTCGTTGATCACTTTAAGCGTGAAACGGGGGTGATGAACCTATCACCTTCAAACTTACGTTTATTTATTAATAAAGCCAAAGCCTGCAAAGAAGCGTTAAGCGAACACAAAACGGTTAATGTGGGTTTAGAGTTTGATGATCAAAGTTACACGGTAGAAGTAACCCGTGACAAGTTTGAAGAGCTTGCCATGACATTGGTGAAAAAAACTCTTCGTTCATGCCGTCGCGTGGTAAAAGATGCCAGCATTGAAAACGAAGAAGTACTACAAGTTGTAATGGTTGGCGGCTCAACCCGTATGCCAATAATACGTACACAAGTGGCTGAATTTTTTAATAAAGAACCACTTACATCAATCGACCCTGATCGTGTGGTTGCACTTGGCGCGGCATTACAAGCTGATGTATTAGTAGGTAATAAGCCTGATTCTGATATGTTGCTGTTAGATGTATTGCCATTGTCTCTAGGCCTTGAAACTATGGGTGGTTTGGTTGAAAAAATCATCCCGCGTAATACGACTATTCCAGTTTCTCGCGCTCAGGAATTTACCACCTTTAAAGATAATCAAACGGCGATGTCGCTACATGTTCTACAAGGTGAGCGCGAGCTGGTTGACGATTGTCGCTCTTTAGCAAAATTTAGCTTAAAAGGTATTCCACCAATGGCAGCCGGCGCTGCGCATATTCTTGTTACCTTTAAAGTGGATGCTGATGGCTTGTTGAGTGTTTCAGCAATGGAAAAATCAACAGGTGTTCAAGCTGATATTCAAGTTAAGCCCTCGTTTGGTTTATCAGACGACCAAGTTGCCGATATGCTTAAAGCATCAATGAGCAATGCTAAAGGCGATATGCAAGCGCGCATGCTTAAAGAACAGCAAGTTGAAGGTTTGCGAGTAATTGAAGCGCTAGAAGCGTCGCTATCAACAGATAGCCACTTACTCGATGAACAAGAGTTAAGTGACTTAAAAGCTGAAATTGCTAAACTCGCCGCAGTTCGCCAGTCAGCGACTGAACCAAGCGAAATAAAAGAAGCCATGGAAGCAGTAGATAACGCCAGTAGCCAATTTGCCGCACGCAGAATGGATGCATCGATTAAAAAAGCACTGCAAGGGCAGTCAGTAGACGAAGTTTAAGAGGTCAATTTTATGCCACAGATTATTTTTCTTCCCCATGCAGAACTATGCCCAGACGGAGCTGCAATAGAAGGGGCAACGGGTGAAACCGTACTTAATGTTGCCTTAGAAAATGGTATTAGTATTCCTCATGCCTGTGAAAAGTCATGTGCATGTACCACGTGTCATTTAGTTATTCGTGAAGGGTTTGACTCATTAGCAGAAAGCGACGAGCTAGAAGACGACATGCTAGATAAAGCATGGGGCTTAGAACCAGAGTCACGCTTAAGCTGCCAAGCAATCATTAAAGATGAAGACTTAGTGGTTGAAATACCAAAGTACAACCTCAATATCGTTAATGAAGAGCATTAATTGTCTAGATAACGTTTTTAATTAACGTACCATAATTAAAAGCCGCTGTAGTTTGCTAAGTCTCTACAGCGGCTTTTTTGTTGATGAATATATAAAGGTCGAGTTACCCGTAGGAAATGGCTTTAGCCATGAATTTTGTTGGCTTTGCGTTTTATTATATAAACTCTTCGCGACAAAATCCGCTTCTATGATTGGCTCTTTTTTAATCGAAAGAAGAGCAAAATTAAAATAAAAATTTTAACTTTGTTCTTTCAACTTGCTGCTACGTATGGAGATTTTATGAGTAAATTATTGTTTAAAGATTCATTTATTAATGGAGATTTTTATACCGTCGACGCTCATTTCGATGTGACCGATCCGGCCACAGAAAAAACCATCATCTCAGTTAGTGATATCGATAAAGCTGGAATTGAACAGGCAATAAAAAGCGCCCAAAGCGCTTTTATTAATTTAAAAAGTACCCATGCCACTGAACGTAGCGAAACTTTGCAGCGCTGGTATGAGCTAGTAATTGAGCACAAGCAAACTCTTGCAGAGTTGATGACCAAAGAGCAAGGCAAACCACTCCAAGAGTCATTAGGTGAGGTCGAATACGGAGCTGGTTTTATAAAATGGTATAGCGAGCAAGCTAAGCGCAGCTTTGGGGATACTATTCCCGCGACTGATAATACACATCGACTTTCAAGTATTAAGCAGCCAGTTGGCGTTGTAGCGGGCATTACCCCATGGAACTTTCCTGTTGCCATGGTCACACGTAAAGTCGCCCCCGCTTATGCCGCAGGCTGTAGTTTTGTGCTAAAACCTTCGGAACATACACCTCTGTGTGCTCTTGCACTTGCTTACCTTGCAGATAAAGCAGGGTTTGTAAAAGGAGCATTTAATGTAGTCACTTCATCAAATGCTAAAATGGTTGGCGAGATTTTAACTGAATCAAACATCGTGCGTAAGTTTACTTTTACTGGTTCTACTGATGTTGGTAAGCAGTTACTTGCACAGTGTAGCTCTACAATTAAGCGTACTTCTATGGAGCTTGGTGGTAATGCACCGTTTATTATTTTTGATAATGCCAATTTAGATGAAGCCGTAACGGGGTTAATGGGCGCTAAATTTAGAAATAGCGGACAAACCTGTGTAGCTGCTAACCGGATTTTTGTACAGCGAAGCGTGCTTGATGAAGTGCTGACTAAACTTACTAATAAAGTTGCAAAGTTAAAGGTAGGCTCAGGCTTTAATGATGATACCGATATCGGCCCACTTATTTACCCTAAAGCCCAAGAAAAAGTGCAAGCATTGCTTAATGATGCAACCAGTAAAGGCGCGAGTATAATAGGTGAAAATAAACAGCTTGGCGGCAGTTATCAATCACCGCTTATTTTAACTGGTGTGACTAGTGAAATGGACATTTATCATCAAGAAGTGTTTGGCCCTGTGGTTAGTATTATAACTTTTGATGACGAAGCAGATGTCCTAACACAAGCGAATAACGTACCTTATGGACTTGCTGCATATTTTTATAGTGAAAACATAAAGCAAACTTACCGTGTTAGTGAAGCACTCGAATACGGCATGATTGGTATTAATGAAGGGTTGATCTCCAACCCTGTAGCGCCTTTTGGTGGTATGAAGCAATCTGGTCTTGGCCGAGAGGGCGGGCATCAAGGGTTAGATGAATATCTCGAAGAGAAATATTTGTGCATAAAGGTATAAGCTAAAGGCTTTATGTCGCTAGTTTACATATAAATTTTAGAACCGCGCTTGATTTAATCAGCACGGTTTTTATTTTTGAGGTGTAGCTTTATTTCCAATTAATGATAGCGCTGTCATTTTATATTTTATATGGTAGGTACGTAGCTATAATAAAAATTAAAGATTCTGCAGCAAAAAAGTGTAGTCTCAGGGTATAAAAATAGGAGAGAGCAATGGATTTTAAAAAGCGAGCATTAACTGGTTTAATCGCGGCACTACCGATGATAGCGCAAGCACAATTTACGCAAAGTGAAGTGAACAACTTTACCAAAGAAACCTCACTTACTTTTGCTGTGGTTGATAACTTTCATAATAAAAGTGCAGGATTTTTAGGTGAAATTACACTTGATAACCAGTCAAATGTTGCTCTTCCTGCGGGTGAAAGTGATTGGCAACTTTATATTCATTCTGTACGTAAAATCAGCACTGAGTATGTAGCTGGACTGAATATAGAGCATGTAAACGGCGACTTGCATCGCATTGTACCAACCAAGGACTTCAAAGGTTTAGCCGCAGGTAAAAGCTTAAAGCTCCCTTTTGATGCACAAGTTTGGGTTGTGGCTTATACCGATTTTATGCCTCGAGCGTTTTTTGTTTCGGGCAATAATAAACCAGCTATTTTTGCGAATACTGATAGCGAAGATATGACCCAGTTTGTAGCGCCATTTAAACGTGAAAACCAATTGCGTCGTTATAATCAACCTGAAGATTTAACCGTTTTAGTTACGCCGCAAGTACGTTTTGAAAAAAATAACAACAAAGTATCAGTAAGTAAAAGCGATGCACTGAAGCGTATTATTCCCAAGCCACAAAAAGCCGATTTCAACCGTGGCACAGCAACGCTTGATAATAGCTGGAAAATTAGTTTCCAAGGTCAGTTAAAAAATGAAGTGGTCGTGTTTATGCAAGATTTGCAGGACGATTATGGTTTAACACTTAAAGCGCAGCCTGATCATATAAAGTTGGGCGATGAAAAAGTTATCAGCCTCAAAGTGAATCCAGCACTTAATAAAGGCAAAGCTGAAAGCTACACCTTAGAAATTGATGACGAGCAAATAAACATTGTTGCCAGTGATAACGCAGGGGTATTTTACGCTATGCAAAGCGTGCTTAACCTTATGCCTGCAAACAGCCAAGGCGCTGTTGAACTGCCACAATTAGAGCTTGAAGATACTCCGCGTTATGGCTGGCGTGGTATGCATTATGATAATGGCCGTAACTTCCATGGTAAAGACGTGATGTTCAAACTAGTTGAACAAATGGCGCGGTATAAAATGAACAAATTGCATTGGCACTTTTCAGAAGATGAAGGTTGGCGTTTGGAAATTCCTGGTTTGCCTGAGCTGACAGATGTAGGTGGTTATCGTTGTTTTGATCTTGAAGAGCGTGAATGTTTAAT
Source organism: Pseudoalteromonas sp. AOP7-A1-14 (assembly GCF_052376275.1). NCBI lineage: Bacteria > Pseudomonadati > Pseudomonadota > Gammaproteobacteria > Alteromonadales > Pseudoalteromonadaceae > Pseudoalteromonas > Pseudoalteromonas sp. AOP7-A1-14. Next base: position 11,328 of record NZ_JBQSVO010000105.1, read on the forward strand.
AACTCAGCTTGGAACAGGGCCATTTAAATCAGGCTCAGGTAATGGCTATTTAAAGCGTAGTGAATTTGTAGAGTTATTAAAATACGCTAAAGATCGCCACATTCAAATAATACCTGAAGTAGAAGGTCCTGGTCATGCTCGAGCTTCGGTTAAAGCCATGGAAGCCCGCTACCATAATTTGCTTGAAGCCACTAAAAATAATATTTTAAATACCAAGCAAACTGATAAAAAAATGCAGCAAGTTGATATGAGCGACGCTACTCAGTATTTGTTAAGTGACCCAAAAGATACCTCCAGCTATATTACAGTACAAAATTATACTGATAACTCAATGAACGTGTGCATGGACTCAACCTATGCATTTTTAGAAAAAGTCACTTATGAGTTACAGCAAATGTACCGTGAAGCGGGTGTGCAGCTTAAAAATCTCCACATTGGTGGCGACGAAGTTGGCGCAGGGTCTTGGGTTGGTTCACCTATTTGCCAAGCAATGTTTGCTGATCCGAGTAACGGTGTTGCAGGCGCGGCTGATTTAAAGCCATACTTTACACAGCGCGTAGCAAAGATGCTAGAAAAACGAGGGATATCGCCGGGCATTTGGGAAGACGGTATTATGTATGATAAGACCAACCCATTTAAACGTGACGAATTCCCGAATGAAACCTTTACCGTTAATGCATGGGATAATATTTGGGAATGGGGTGTAGCAGATAGAGCTTATCGCTTGGCGAATGCGGGTTATCAAGTCGTGCTTTCGCATGGTACGCATTTGTATTTTGATCACCCTTATGAAGCAAACCCTGATGAGCGCGGTTACTATTGGGCAACACGTTATACAGATACCCAAAAGGTATTTAATTACATGCCAGATAATGTTTATGGCAATGCGGATTACACACGTACAAGAAAGCCAATTGACAATTTAGAAGCATTGGTTGGGCGTCCTTTACCGCAACTTGAAAAACCAGAAAATATCTTAGGTATGCAAGGACAAGTATGGTCTGAAACTATTCGTACCGAAAAGCAAGTGCTTGAAATGATGTTCCCACGTATTTTATCAGTGGCTGAGCGTGCTTGGCATAAAGCAGATTGGGAAAGTGGCAGTGTAGATACTCAACAGCAAGCTAAAGATTGGGCTGGGTTTTCAGCTGCGGTAGGTTTAAAAGAATTAGATAAGTTGGCTGAAGGGGGCATTAATCTGCATTTGCCTGTACCAGGTGGTGTAATTAAAGCGGGTAAGCTTGAAGTTAATACCCCATTTGCCTATTTACAAACTGAGTACAGCTTAGATGACGGTACTACGTGGCAGGCGTATACAGCTCCGATCAGTGTTTCAGGTTCGCAAAAAGTAGCACTGCGTAGCCGTATAAGTAAGCAGCAAGTAAGTAGAATTACGTATATAAATTAATGTTTTAATAAGTATTAGTGATTTGAAAGGGCTATTTGGCCCTTTTTTGTTATATTGCAAAGTAAAAATCGACTAGTAATATAGCGATAATTCACGTAGAGTTTTATGGCAGCGCTGTCATTTTTGTTGCGCTGATGTTATAAATATCCCGCATAAGTGTAAGGTAATGGCTTACGCTAGCAGCTAAAAGAAATTTAATTAGCATTAAATAAAAAC
>NZ_JBQSVO010000106.1:0-12715 GCF_052376275.1 Pseudoalteromonas sp. AOP7-A1-14
TTTACTAGGCAGTTAAAAAGCAATAATGAAAAACACCTTGCACCTAAGAGCGCTATTTCATACTATTACGCCGAGTTACCAAATGGTAACCCTGCGGAGGGATGGCTGAGTGGCTGAAGGCGCACGCCTGGAAAGTGTGTTTAGGTTTATCCCTAACGAGGGTTCGAATCCCTCTCCCTCCGCCATTATTTTTCCTTTTAGTATTTAGTAACGCTTTTTAGTTGCGTTTAACTGTGTATCAAATTCATCAGGAAATAATATAGTACCGTCGTCGTCTTCGGTAGGGAATACGGCGATAAGTAAATCATCTTGTTCAAGACCTCTGGTCCAGCGACTTTGCCAGTCTTTTACTGGAATTGCCTTAGCAGTACAATTTTCCCATTCATCGGTTGCCCATGCTTCGGCATAAATGCGCTCAGGCCAAACAGGCACGCAGTCGTCGTCTTCATTTACCAGCATAACGCAGCCGTCGTCATCATTTAAAATCCACACTTGCTTATATTCTTGTACGGTTTCAAACATAAAAGCGAGTCGTTTTTTTGCTCCTAGCGATAAAATAGCATCATCATTTTTTTTAATTGCAGTCGTCATAATTGGCTCACTCTTTACTATTTAATTAGTTCCTTAATAGTATATCGAGTTATATGACACTATGTTGAAAGTTTTGCATTTAATTTTATACCTAGTATAGCAAAATTATTATTTTGACAAATAAATTGAGCGATCATTCAAAATAGAGCTTGAATATTTACCAAGGTGACTATATCTAACAGTTATACAAAATAAAGGATCGATTATGATGACTACTGATTTACTCGCACCGTTTAAATTAAACAACAGTATTGAGCTACAAAATCGCGTATTAATGGCGCCATTAACACGCTGTATGGCAGATGATAATTTAGTACCAACTCAAGCTATGGTTGAGTATTATGCACGCCGTGCAGATGCGGGATTAATTATTAGTGAAGCGACAATCATTCGCCCAGACGCACAAGGTTACCCTAATGTACCGGGATTATTTAGTGATGAACAAGTTCAAGGTTGGAAAAAAGTCACCGATGCGGTACATGCAAATGGCGGTAAAATGTTTGCTCAACTTTGGCATGTCGGCCGCGTTGCACATCCGCATTTTTTTGACGGGGAAGTGCTCGCACCTTCTGCAATTGGTATTGAAGGCTCAGTTCCAAGAATGCGTGAACTCACATATCAAACGCCTAAAGCTGCCACTACTGAAGATATCAAAGGGTTAGTCGCTGATTACGTAAAAGCAGCAGAGAACGCGATTGAGGCAGGCTTCGATGGTATTGAAATTCATGGCGCGAATGGTTACTTGCTTGACCAATTTTTACATTTTGCGTCTAATCAACGTGGTGATGAATACGGGCAAACTCCTGAAAATATGTCGCGTTTTCCCCTTGAAGTAGTTGATGCAGTGATAGCTGCAATCGGCGCTGAAAAAACGGGCCTACGTTTATCTCCAGGGGCTTATTTTAATATGGATGAAGACAACCGTGATAAAGCTGTATTTGATTACCTTTTAAGTGAGTTAAATACACGCGAGTTAGCGTATATTCATGGTGGTATTTTTGACGATAGCATGCGCTTTGAAAGCCTAGAAAATCAAACTATTTCTGAGTATTTACGTACTAACTACACGGGAACTTTAGTGGGGGTGGGTAGCTATGATTTTGACAGTGCCAAACAAGCTATTAGTAACAACAAGTTTGATTTAATTGCCATAGGCCGTGCCTTTATTGCTAATCCTGATTACATAGAGAAACTAAAGCAGGGACAAGAGCTTACCGCCTATAGCGATGAAATGCTTGCTGAACTGGTGTAGCTATTACTGAACGCATATTGATTTACTAACTATAAAGGGCTTGTAGTAAAACAAGCCTTTTTATTTAGCTATAAATGAAAATGGCAAGCATGTTGATATAAAAATTATTGCTGTGATAGATTTGAAGTTTTAATAAAACAACAGTTAAAAGGTAATATATTTTTCATAGATAGCTTGTAGCCTGCCATTTTCTGCAAGTTATCGAGTGCTTATGAAATCTCTGAGACAATTTTATTAGGTACGTTAGACGAAGCGCTGCGTAATGACTAAAACGACGAAATGGAGTAGGCAAACATCCACCTGCTTTAGGTAAACTAACTGCTTAATATTTCCATACAAGTCTAAATCATAATAATCAAACCGTCCGCAAACTCACCTTTCAAGCGCATCTAAAATTGTTAGGCCTGATGAATCTATAATTAAGCAGTCGTCCATTTTGGTAGGTAATTGACTATATTGGAATCTGCGATGGGTAATACACTGCTTTAACTACTAAGTTTTTGATATTCAATCGCGTACATTATTTTTACGGATAAGCCTTGCATCTAACCTGTGCTTGGATTTTGATAAAGCTATGAGCTTGTTCTGGTGTATTTTACTCTATCAAGGAGTGGTTTATAAATAAACATTTCAAGGGGGGAATAGTATAAAGTAGGCTAAAAAAAATAATTGCTAACTTTCTGCATAAACTACCTTTGTAATTAAAGTACAATAACCATAAGAAATATTTTATAAAAACTCAATCAGTAATTTCATCTACAGTTTAGATCTAAGCAACATAAATTACCTGTCGCTCATTATTAAAATATCTTACACTAGGTCAACTAGTTAGTTTCAAGCAAGGACTGTGTTAAATGCTGAATATCATCCAATCTAACCGTATGGAAACACTGCAAGCGCAGTTCCATAAGCTTTTAATGGTTGACCCGCTACAAAGCCTGTTTGATAAAGAAGTAGTGCTGGTGCAATCGCCTGGTATGTCGCAGTGGTTAAAAATTGGTTTGAGCGAACAACTTGGTATCGCCGCACAAGTAGATTTTCCATTGCCATCAAGCTTTATTTGGCAGTTATATCAGCAGCTATTACCTAATGTGCCTAAAGAGTCCGCATTTAATAAACCTAACCTTGCATGGAAACTCTTTGCTATTTTGCCTGATTGCATTGACGAGCCCTTATATTTGCCGCTTAAAAGCTATTTAGCAGGCGATATTGACGGCCAAAAAACCTTTGCCTTATGTGAAAAAATAGCCGACGTGTACGATCAGTACTTGATGTATCGCCCGCATTGGATAGAAACATGGGATAGCGGTAAAGATGAGCTTGATGATGTCGATATTGCGGTTTCGCCTTGGCAACCGGATTTATGGCGGCGCATTGTTGCGTTAAGTGTCGAGCTTGGGCAAAGCCAATTCCACCGCGCCAATATGCAAGGAAAATTAATTGCCGCTCTTGAAAACATGGACGAAAGCCAATTACCTAAGCGTATTAGTCTGTTTGGTATATCAGCTATTGCAAGTTCCCAGCTTGAAATATTTAATGCACTGAGTAAAAAAACACAGGTGTTCTTATTCTTTTTTAACCCCAGCGAGCATTATTGGGGTGATGTAGTTGATGAAAAAACCGCTGCAAAAATTAAAGCAAAATATGCCAAGACGCCATTACTTGATGCCTGCGAAAATAGCCAAAATAATCCCGATGATGAATACTATTTTATTGGTAACCCACTGTTATCATCATGGGGGAAATTAGGGCGTGATTATTTTGAGCAACTAGTACAACTTGATGCCCGTTGGATTGATGGCTTTACAGCAAGCTTTGATGATTCATTACTTGGCAAAATACAAAGCGAAATTTATCAGTTGGCCTTTAAAGGCGAATCACTTACTTTAGATAAAGAGTGGTTTATTAACGACGAAGGCAAGTTGCCAGTAAAGCAAAATGATAGCAGTATCATGCTTAGCGATTGCTATACGCCGCTCAGAGAAGTTGAACGCTTGCATGATTACTTACTTAATTTATTTCATCAAAATCCAGCGCTTACCCCAAAAGATATTATTGTTATGATGCCCGATGTAGGCACATATAGCCCGTATATCGAGGCCGTTTTTGGTGGGGCACAAGGTAAGCGTCATATCCCATATGCGTTGGCTGATTTAGCTATTGAGCAAGAAAAGCCCGTACTTAGTTCGTTTGCAAGTTTAGCTAATTTGCCGTTTTCACGTTTTGGTGTCTCGGATATTTTAGATTTACTACAGGTCACTCAAATTGCCGAAAAATTCAGTCTTGAGTCCCATGAATACGAGCAAATTCAATATTGGCTTGAGCGAGTAGGCGTTAAGTGGGGCATAGATGCTGAGCATAAAAGTAGCTTCGACTTACCCACTATTGACTTAAATACGTGGAAGCATGGGTTAAATCGTTTACTTTTAGGGATTGCTCAGCGCGATGAGCAAAATCCATTTAATGGCATTTACAGTGCGGATGAAGTTGAAGGGATGGCTCTTGATACCCTTAATAAACTAGTGCACTTTATTGATGTACTGCAAACGTTTAAAGAGCGCCTAACTCCCGATGACACACTAACAAATAAAGCCGATATTCTTGATGAGCTGTTGGCGGCTATATACGAAAGTGATAGCGATGATAGTTGGGATCTGTTGGTGCTTAAAAAAGTACTCGATGATGTTAATAAACACCATCAAAACGGTGATTATACTCAAGTTGTATCACAACGTATTGTTAGTTACTTAATCAAACAAGGTATTCAAGAAAATGGCGTAGGCCAGCGCTTTTTGGTCGGCCAAGTTAATTTTTGTACTTTAATGCCAATGCGCGCTGTGCCATTTAAAGTGGTATGTATGCTGGGCCTTAACGATGCTGATTATCCTCGTACTGTACAGCCGATAGGCTTTGACTTAGTGCCGTATTCGAAAAAGCAAAAAGGTGATAGATCACGAAAACTTGATGATCACTACCTGTTTTTGGAAGCGTTACTCAGTGCCCGCGAAAATTTGTACATGAGTTACATTGGTCGTTCGTGTTTTGACAACCAACCGCGTATGCCATCAACGCTTGTCAGTGAATTACTAGAATATATTGGCCGCAGTTTTTCATTAGTTGAAAAAGATGAGCAAAGTGCACAAAAATTACCTGACTGTTTGATTAGCAAGCAGTATTTGCAGCCGTTTAATAGCCATTATTATCTACCAACAGAGCAGTCAGAAGACCAAACAGCATTTAATGAACACAGCTATAATCCCGTTTGGCTGCCTGCAGAAGCAATAGCGCCACAATCACTCACTAAACTTGCTGTAATAATGCCAGAAAGCTTAGATTTAGATGTATTTATTCGTAGTGTTTGTAATCCACAAGAGAGTTTTTATCAACAAACATTAGGTCTGCGCTTACCTGAATTTAATGACATAACCAAAGATGAAGAACCCTTTAGTGTAGATGCACTAAAGCGTTACTTTTATTTAGATGAAATACTCGAAGCTACTATTTTAGAAAAACCACTTAGCCGGGAGCAAATATTGCAACGAGGTGAGCTGCCCCAAGCGCACGTTGGCGATTTAATTTTTGAAAGCATGGAACATCGTGTTGATGCACTCGCAGGCCAAGTAAAAGAGCAAATTAAGCAAAGCAAAAATGAACCCGCAGAGGTGAGCTTACTCCTTAAAAGTGACGGCGTAGATGCAGAACCCCAAAGTATGAAAATTGAAGGATGGTTAAATCATCTTTACTTACAAAAACAGTCACAGCAAAAACAAGTGTTTTACCGAAGTGCCAGTATTAAAGCGAAAGACTTGATTAAAGGCTTTATCTACCATTTAAGTGCGCAAGTTATGGAGCACAGTGTAGAAACATTAATTCTCGGCCTTGATCAAAAAATAGTGTTTGCCCCAATAGATAAAAACCAAGCTGAGGCACTGTTAAATCAGTGGTTTAGTTTATATGTTGCGCTTAGGCAATCGCCAGTAGCGTTTTTTCCGGTAAGTGGGTATGAATACGTAAAAACCGGTGGCGACATCACAAAAGCAATCAATAAATTTAGCCCACAATATATTGGCCGCGGCGAGGGCGAAAATCCGTACATTCGCTTAACCACGCAATCACTATTAGATTGCCAAGAAGAATTTACAGTGTGGAGCAATAAGTTGCTCGCCCCGTTAGCTGCTAACGCAAAGGAGAGTGACTATGCAAGCGCTTGATCCACTTACAATGCCACTGACTGGGCAAAGTTTGATAGAAGCTAGTGCAGGCACAGGTAAAACCTATACTATTACCGGTTTATATTTACGTTATTTATTAGGAATGCAAATAGCGGATGAACCAGGCTCAGAGCTAAATAAGCCTTTAAGTGTAGAGCAAATATTGGTAGTGACCTTTACCGATGCCGCCACCCAAGAAATTAAAGATCGCGTACGCACACGTATTATCGCCGCCCGTGACGGTTTATTAGGCCTTGAAACAAAAGATCAGCTAATTAACGATATTATAAGCACGATTGACGACAAACATCGTGCCTTTGACTTACTCGATGCTGCTGCAAAATCAATGGACGAAGCGGCTATTTTTACTATTCACGGTTTTTGTCAGCGCATGCTAAAACAGCATGCGTTTGAATCAGGAGTGGCGTTTAATTTAGAATTTATTTTAGATGAGCGAGAAATACTACTCGAGACCATAAAAGATTTTTGGCGCACTTTTGTATACCCGCTAAATAAAGAAAAAACCGATGCCATACTCGACGTTTTTCAAGCCCCGGAAGCGTTATTTAGTAAAGTGTTTAGCTTACTGAATAAAGGCAACGCAAAAGTTACTCCGCAAATTAATTTAGAAGATGTATGGCAAGCCCGTGAGCAATACATTGCAAAAGTACCCGGTTTTAAAAAAAGCTGTTTAGAAAGCGAATTTGTTGCAGCGGTTAAAGCCTCTGGGCTCAGTGGTTCGAAGACTCCTGCGCGTAAAGGAAGCTTAAAAGCGCTTGAAGAGTTCTGTTTAAGTGACGAGCTGTTTTTTCAGTTTGGTACCAATAAATATTCATTCGAAGTGTGGAGTACTGAAAGCCTAAGTGATGCGGGTAACTATAAAAAAAACCAGCCATTATTTACTCATGCACTACAAAGCCAATTTGATGAACTTGCAGCGCTTAGCAACACTATAAATCAAGGGCTCGCTATAGCAATAGTACAACATGCAGCTACGTGGGTTAAAAAAGCTATTGCAAAACGCAAGCAAGAACAAAGCGTGATCACTCCGGATGACTTATTGAGTAACTTACATAATGCACTGACCAGTGAGCAGGGCGAAACACTTGCACAAAAAATAGCGCACTTATTCCCCGTTGCCATGATTGACGAATTCCAAGATACCGATCCAACCCAATACGGTATTTTTAGTAAGATTTATACGCAAGCACATACTACTCTTTCCATGATTGGGGACCCTAAACAAGCTATTTATGGTTTTAGGGGCGCAGATATTTTTACTTACATAGGCGCAAAACATGCTGTTGAGCAAAGCCAGCAATTTACCTTGGACACCAATTTTCGCTCAAGTACTGATATAGTTGAAAGTGTTAACCAATTATTTGCTAAGCATGATAACAGCTTTATATATAACGATGTCATTCCTTTTAACCAAGTTAAGGCCAAAGGTAAGGAAGCGGATGAATCATTTTTGATAAATGGTAAGCCGGCCAAGGCCTTTGAGTTTTGTGTATTTACAGATACCGAGGCTGATGATAAAAACAAACCAACCAAAAAAGGGATTAGCCAGCAGCATTTAGCCGCCCACTTTACTAATAAAATAGTAGCGTTGCTTGTACAGGCGTCAGAGGGACGCGCGTGTATAGGCAGTGAGCCCGTAACCGCTGCTGATATTTGTATTTTGGTGCGTGATCGGGGTGAAGCGCAGGTTATCAAAAAAGCACTCAGTGATGCTAAAATTGCCAGTGTGTATTTATCTCGCGACAGTGTATTTAGCCAAGAGTTGAGCCATCATTTACTGAACTTTTTAACAGCATTACATGGCCAATATAACGAATCATTACTGCGCGGGGTACTTGCTGGCCCATTATTTTGTTTAAGTTATAACGACATTTATGCGCTTGCAGATGATGAAGCAAAATGGCAAGTACACCTTAACTTTTTTGCTTACTTAAGCTCAGTCTGGCACAAGCAAGGTGCCATGGCGATGCTTGAATATTTATTAAGCCACAATAAATTAAGCGCTAAATGGCAAGGTTTAGGCTATAACGTAGAGCGCTGGCTTACAGATTTACGACATCTCAGTGAAATACTCCAGCAAAAACAAATTGAGCTTGAGGGCACACAACGGTTATTACGTTGGTTTGCACAAAAAGTGAGTCAACAAGACGGTGAAGCTGTCCAAGTACGCCTTGAAAGTGATGCTAACTTAGTACGAATTGTTACCATGCATGCATCAAAAGGGCTTGAGTTTCCGTTAGTGTTTATGCCATTTGCTAGTGGGTATCGTGAAACCAAAGAGGCCTTGTATCATAAAGACGGGCAGCTTATTTATGATTTAAGTAAAAGTGACGATGCACTGCAAAAAGCCGAGCAAGAACGTCTAGCTGAAGATTTACGTTTATTGTACGTGGCACTAACACGCGCTATTCATTACTGCGCCATTGGTATGTACAACATAGGGCAAGGGCAAAGTAGTCGTTTAGCTATTCAAAGCAGCTCGCTTGGACATGTATTATTTGCAAACCTTGATATAACCAGTAGCGTAATTTGGCGTAATCATTTAAAAGAGTTTTGTCAGCAAAACTCAGCGATGGAATATAGCGAATTTACTAAGGATGAGTTAGTCGAGCAGGAGCCATTACAACTTTTACCAGCGCAAAATACAGAGCAAAAGCTTAGTGTTAATAGTGTAACCGTTGAGATAGAAAAAGATTGGCGCGCAACCAGTTTTAGTGCCTTGAGCTTTAAAAAACAGTCTGATCACATACAACCAGGACGTACTGATGAAGATCACAACAAAGATGAATTTGCCGCCAAGCAAGATAATAGTCAATCCCCGTATAGTTTCCCCAAAGGAGCAAAACCAGGTAGTTGTTTACACGAAATTTTTGAGCAAATTGATTTTACTAATCCAGAGCAACACTTAACTGAGCAGCCTCAAGGTAGTAATGAGAATAACTTAGCTGAGGTGATTAAAAAAAGTTTAAAAAAGTATCACATAGACGAGCAGTGGCAAGAGACCACTGAACAATGGATACTCAGCGCCTTAGAGTGCCCTTTTGATAACACTGGCTTGAGCTTAAGCGTATTACCCCCAAGTGACTGTTTAGTTGAGATGGAATTTAATTTACCACTGCAAAGCTTAAATGCTAAACAGTTAAACTCAGTACTAATTAAACACTTTGGTTTTAATCAAAGCAATCTTGATTTTTTTGATGTACAAGGACTACTTAAAGGATTTGTAGATTTAATATTTTACTACCAAGGTAAATATTATATTTTGGATTATAAATCCAATTACTTAGGCAACAAGCCTAGTGATTACGAGCAAGACTCACTCGAGCAAGCTATGACTAGCCATCAGTATCATTTGCAGTATCTAATATACACAGTTGCGCTAAATCGCTTGTTAAAACAACGTATTAAAAATTACAGTATAGAGCAACATTTAGGTGGCATTTACTACACCTTTTTGCGGGGGATGGGTGATGGCAAAGGTATTTACTTTAAAAAGCTCAGCAGCGAGCAAGTTGAGATTTTAGATGGGTTATTTACTAAAGCGACAATGAGCGAAGGAGAGCCATCATGAGCAACGGGCCTACAATAAACACAACGCCTACAGTAGGCGAAACATCGACAATAAATACTGAACTAAATCGAACAGTAAAAAAAGTCCCGTTGCTTGACTATTTACTTAATGAAAATCGCCTACGTATGGTGGATATAAAGTTGGCTGATTTACTCTGTCAACAAAATAAAAACACCGATAAAAGTGATGTTTACAATATTATTTTATTACTGTGCCTCGCAGGGCAAAGCCAACATAGTTGTTTAAACCTAGACGAGGTAAACTGGATAAACCCGTTTAATTTACGCCAATCTGACTTTACAAAGGCTGATGGCACAGTGCCAGATAAGCTCAGCCCATTTATTGAAGACTTTGACACCCAGTGTGCCATTAACTGCTTACAAGCACACCCAAGTGTTGGCGAACAGCAGCCTTTACAACTATTTGGAAGCCGCCTCTATTTTTCCCGTCTTGCCGGGTATGAGCAAACTCTGGCATCGCGACTATTAGTTATGAGTGAGCGAAAAATAACGATAGACAATACCAAGCTCAGTGATTTATTAGATTATTATTTTCCTGCCTGCAAAGCACCTAAAAAGGGTCTTGATTGGCAAAAAGTCGCCTGCGCTATGGCTGCCACAAAAGGTTTTAGTGTGATCACCGGTGGTCCCGGCACCGGTAAAACCACCACCGTCACGAAGCTGCTTGCTATTTTGCAATCACTTTATCAAAGTGCGCCGCTCAGTATTAAGCTGGTAGCTCCTACAGGAAAAGCGGCAGCAAGATTAAGTGAGTCTATATTAGGCGCAAAAGCGCAATTAAAAGCATCTATTCCAGTTGAGGTAGAGCCATTAATTCCTCAAAGTGCAGAAACTATTCATCGTTTATTGGGGGTTAAACCCTTTACCAATAAGTTTAAACATAACAGTGGCAACCTACTGCATTTAGATATATTGATTATCGACGAAGCCTCCATGGTTGATTTATCACTGATGGCAAAGCTAATAGAAGCACTGCCAGCTCACGCGAGGCTAATACTACTTGGTGATAAAGACCAACTTGCTTCGGTAGATACCGGTAGTGTTATGAGTGATTTATGCCAAGGTTTAATGTTTGGTGAAACGCCCAGTTATTCAAAAGCACGCTGCGATGAACTAAATCAGCTTTGCTTTAACGGCGAACAAAAACTCGAAGTAAAACCAAGTAAATTTAAACTTGCCGATTGCATCGCGTTTTTACAACATAGCTATCGGTTTACCGCAGAAAGTGGCATCGGCCAACTAGCATTGGCTGTTAATACTAATCATAGAGGCAAACTAAATTTTGTAGAGCAAGAGGTAAATAGCGGCGTATTTAACGACGTGATTCTTGATTTCGACCTAGTGACTAAACCGGTTGAAAAATTAGTGCAAAATGCAGCTAGCCATTATGCAAAGTATCTAAATCTAATTAAGCAACATGCAACAACTGCAGAGGTTCATAAAGCCTTTGCTAAGTATCAATTACTTGCTGCAGTGCGCGAGGGTGATTACGGCGTAAATAGCCTAAATCAGCGAATTGAAAAACAACTGCACAACCAAGGGCTTATCAATACCACTGCAAATCCACTGCACTATTTAGGCATGCCGATCATGATTGCACAAAACGATTATCAACTTAAGCTCTTTAATGGCGATATTGGTATTTTAATGCATGATGAAAACAAGAAACTTAAAGCGATATTTATAGATGAGCAAGGTAATGAACGTGCTTTTTCACCAGCCAGAATGCCACCCCACGATAAAGTGTATGTAATGACTATACACAAATCACAAGGCTCTGAATTCGCTTATACTGCGATGGTATTGCCACCGGCAAACCAGGCAACTGCTGGCATAAACCGCCAAATAGTCTACACCGGCATCACCCGTGCAAAAAATACCTTCGAGCTGGTAGCCGACAAAAACGTGCTACTAACGGCAATGAATAGATCGGTAAGTAGAGCGTCAGGGTTGTACGAGCGGTTAAAATGAGGCATGCAAACTAGGAGTTAAAAATATTAGTTCCTAGTTTGTTTTATTATGTGAAAAGAAGGCTTCAGTCATATTTTAAAGTTAATAACCCTGCGTGGTTTTGTGAAGGTGCTATTGTTAGTTGTTTTGGGGCGTAATAACAGGGCTAAGTAATTACCAATTTTTTAGCTTTTAAGCGAAGAGCAAAAAAGTAACTTTGCTCTTTATACTCATCATTTTATTATTTCCTTTGTATTATTCTCACAATGCTCTAATTACGCACGGTTCTTTTTCTAAATACATTAGGACGCCAGCCGAAGTGCAGGGCGCCGAGTCTGAGGAATACTGTAACTAAAAATGAGCCAATAATGCACCACAAATATGACACCTCTAATAAGAATAAAGTAGCGTAAGTGATACCACCGCAAAAACAGGCGGTAGAGTAGAGCTCTTCACGCATGACTAGAGGCATTTCGCGGCAGATTACATCGCGCATTAAACCGCCAAATATACCGGTGGTCATGCCCATAGTGATAGCAACTATCATGGTTGTGCCTTCAATTAATGCTTTTTCAATGCCGACTATATTAAAAATGGCCATGCCGATGGCATCAACGAGTAGCATGTAATAGCTTGATACATCAGGCAAATAGCGTATAAACATGACTGCGACAAATATCGCGCTATAAGTGGCATATAAATAGTTTGGCTCTGAAATCCAAAATACCGGCTGGTTTAGCAGTACATCGCGCAACGTGCCACCACCAAGAGCGGTTACTGATCCTACGACAACAATACCAAAACCACCGATATCTTTATCATGACCAAGCAAAGTTCCTGATATTGCAAAAAAAGCAACACCAATTAAGCTTAACAATTCAAAATATTCTGTTGTCATATAGGCCTTCCTGCTGGCGTGTTAGTGCTTGGGACATATTAAGCGTAAAGAGTAACGTATTTAGAGTTTATTATTACTGAATATAGCCAGAAAATAAAATAAGACCATCTATTTAGACTCGATATGGATACAGACAGTTAGATAAATTAGACATAATTGGAAGTAAAAATACTACATATAAATCACTCGATTCTAAAAGCG
>NZ_JBQSVO010000107.1:0-12711 GCF_052376275.1 Pseudoalteromonas sp. AOP7-A1-14
AGTTACAGGATATTTGTCATTCTCTAATGATATTATCAACATGTTTCTTGTGCCAAAATGGTAATTTTATTGGGGATCAAAATTATTCTAATAATAAATTTATTAATTGCTTAGCAGATGTCGCAATTCAATCTGAAACGCGTGAACGATGTACTTCATTTGAAAGAAGGGAGGCTTCTGATGAGAAATATTAAAGCTTTTGCGGCTGTTAGAACTAAATATTATAAAGTTGATAAGGCATACAGCATATTAGATCACTCTAACGCTAATAGGAATGGGTTTACGCGCTCAGCTAACGTCAACCCCGAGTTGAGTATGAACAATGTAGGCTTATATGTAAAAGGTTGTAAGAACGGTTCTCAGGCTCTGGAACAGGCATGTGCTCGCTATAAAGAGATTACGGGTAAAAAAACACGGAAGGATTTTAATTTGCTGTTTGAACATATTGTTATTTTAAGTGAAGAGCAGTATGTAAGAATGGAAAAAAAATACGGTGAAACTAAAGCCAAGCAGCTTGTAGTTAATTACTTACGCAAATATGCTGTGCAAATAAAAAAGGAGTTCGGCTTTGAGCCAATAGGGATTGATTTACATTTAGATGAAGGGCGGTATGAAGAAGGGCGCTTTGTTCGTAATATTCATGCTCACGTGTCCTTTTTTAACTACGACTTTAAGAATAAAGTAGCCCCTTTACGCCATCTTATGTCCAAAGGGAAAAATTCAAAATCAAGAACTCATCAGCTCAATCCAAACTTTGAAAAGATGCAAGATATTGTTGCTAATACATTTAAACCCTTGGGTTTTGAACGAGGTGAGTCAAAAAATGTTACTGGCCGTGAACATCTACAAAAAGAGAAGTTTGTAAAAGAAAAGCTTAATGAAATGACGCAAACAGTCGCAGTACTTAATAGTCGTAATCAAGAGCTTGAAAGCCAGTTAACCTTACAAAAACATAAGTCAGATCAGCTCTCAAATGAAATTCAGATACAAGAAACCAAAAAGAGTTGGTTAGAAAGTAAAATTAGCAATCTTACTAATATGGCCGATGAACTTGAGTTGGCAATTAAAAAGCGCTGTAAAAGAACACTAAGTTTTATTTCTAGGAAAGTAGCAAGCTCGTATAAACCACAGAGTTTCAAAAGATAGCATCATGTGCTTACATGTACTAGCTCACATTTTCTTAATGAAAAGTTTTTCATATTGAAATTAGTGATAATTCAATCGACCGTCCAGTAATAACTCGTGTAGTAATAATCTTCTACAATTCCATTATAGGTATGCTGGCTTTTAAACCACATGTTGTTTTCGTGTTTATATCCAAATTCATCCGTATATTTATGAATCTTTACGTCATCATTTAAATTAAAGTAAACATGGCTCGAAATGCCTATGTGGTATGGTTCTGAAAGTTTATCACCAACTTTAACTGACTTATTTACTGCATTTCCTAACCATACAAGATCACGATTATTACTGCCATGCTTACCAGCTTTAGTGCATAATATTTTGCCGTAATCTAAGCCAATACCAAAATTTAAGGCACTGTATTTCTCTAGTTTCTTTTTTACTTTGGAGTCATCATTGTTTAGCATGTAAACCATTTTCATTGCAGACATAACTGCTGTTGAAAGTGATTGCTTAGTAGTCCCTTGAAAAAATACAAGCATCCCATCGCCATTAAAGCTACGAACACTACCACCTAAGCTATTTGCTATTGAAACAATAGTATGAAAATACGCCATATGAAGTTTTGCAGTGGTTTTCCTATTATGGTTATTCAATAATTTAGTAGACTCTCGCATATCTATATATAGAACAGTAGCCTCAAATCTTAACCCTGTATTCCCAAAAGTAAGTCTACTATCGTCGACATTAGGAACATCAGTAATGTCTGTAACTTCAAAATCGTTATCAATAATTTCAGTTACTTTGTTTTCTATTTTTTCTTTTAAGCTCAATGGATTTTCTCTTATAAATAATTAGATAGTATTGAATTTGCAAATACTCTAAGGAGTAATAAAAATGTCTTTTGTACTATCAATTATATTAATATCAAGTTTTAGCTAATCTGCAGCTAGAATATCGTTTAAGTATTCTGCTCCATGCTGTTTGCACCAAACACTTTCCAATACTCTTGCTGTATTAAATGAAAATTTATCATCATGTGTAAGATCAACTTCGTTCCATAATAAAACAGGCTCATTACAGTCGCATGAGTAGAGAGCTTTATGCGAACTCAAATTTGAATAATACTTATCCGAAACATAAATTTCGTCATTATCAGATAAACTTGCTAATTTAGATGCCATGTTCACAGCTTTACCTGCCCAAACTTCATTATGCATATCTCCTCTGGAGGCACTTTTTCGTAAGCCAATTTTACTTACTATCAATGTAGCTTGGTGAATACCTATATGAACACCAGTATCAACACGTGTTTTATTCGTTACTCTAGTAGTAAATTCTGACTGAATAAAGGTTTTAAAAGTAACAGCAGATGCAAAAGCAGCATGCACTTTATTCGAGTTAAATAAAGCAAAAACGCCATCACCTCTAATGTCTATATATGATGCACCAAACTCTTTAAATAGTCTTATAGCCGTACCAGTAAAAAGAGTATAAGAGCGAGCTGTTGTTCCAGCATGATGCGAAGCGCTCAGTTTTGTAGAGTTTTTCATATCAACATAAACACATACAACGTCTTTAATTTTTAACCATTTAGCTGAGCTTTCACCTGGTATATCATCCACATTCGGGATCTCATCAACTTCATCTGTGAAAACACGAACTTTAAATTTATCTACTTGTCGATTAATTATGTCCCTGAACTTTTCAGGTAACTGATCTTTCCCTATCATTATTTACTCCATAAATTTTATAATACCAATAGAAAGCAAGAAAACTACAACAGCAAAAATGGTACAGTAAGTTGCTAGTTTGAATTTATTATATTTATCCAAGGCGATCTCTGAATTAGTAACTATTTGTTTAGCCAAATCAACCTCAAACTCAGTGAATTCTGTTTTACTGTTTTCGTAATTTAACTTTTTAGCAAGAAGTTTTAAATAGTCATTCGCCCCATATTTAGCAGCATGAGCGAAATACAGGCAGTTATCAGAAGGCGATTTTTCTTTTGGCTTGAACCACTTCTGATTAAGAACAGGCAGAAATGAAGTAAGGCAGATTAATGCAGAGGCAACAGTCAGTACGTATGCAAAAAAAATAAAGCAAGAGGACATACTAGTTACTGTCATTTTATCCAGCACTCTTGTAACTCCCCAGATTATACCGCCATTCAATAAAAGTAATGCCGCATTTTTCTGTTCTGCAAACTTCAACCAGTCATTAATATTCCCAAATATACTATCCAACTTAGCATAAAAATCATCGTTAATATCTGTCAAATTCGTCGAGTTATTGCACATAATTAGCCTTGAAAAATTCAGCATTATAAGATTGTCATGATACCGTCAATTTGGCTGAGAGATATATACTAACGTTTAGCTCGTATATTTTATGGTGGAGTTGTTGACCAAATCTTAATTTTATTATCTCCCTGCATTTTATTAGCTCATTACACCTAATTTAGATTATTAAAGCAACAACCTCTTTTATAGATATTTAATGCTTTGCTACCCTTATGCTAATCAAGGTGTTATTCCTCCTTTACTTTCAATATAATCAGTACAACGCTCAAAGCTGCAATTACTGACTGTGATGTAACAAATGTATTTAGTGCTTTAATAGCAATTTTATTTTTGGCTTAACCGCTTAAAATACAGTAATGTACTGGATAATGTTGATGGGCAAAATAAAACCATCGGTTATGTTGCTCAAGCATGGATGAGAATACTAAATACCACTTAAAGCTTTTAACGCATCTAATAGTAAGTGGATAAAATAATTATATAAACATTTAAATAGGCTCTATAGCTTATGCAGGGATAAAACAATAATGTTTGAACAAACCTTTAAAAACATCGACGACATTTTTCATAAAGACGCAGGCTGCTCTAGCGAATTAGACTACACCGAGCAATCGTCGTGGATGCTATTTTTAAAATACCTTGATGATTTAGAGTTTACAAAGTCTCAGGAAGCCGAGTTAATGGCAGAAGACTACCAATACATTATTGAAGAGAAGTACCGCTGGAGTTCGTGGGCTGCGCCTAAAACCGCTAATGGTGAGTTTGATCACGACAACGCCTTAACTGGTAGCGACTTAATGGATTTCGTTGATGGCGAGCTATTCCCTTACCTTAAAGGTTTTAAGCTACGTGCTAAAAGCCCTGACACCATTGAATACAAAATTGGTGAGATATTTAGTGAAATTAAAAACAAAATTCAAAGTGGCTATTCACTGCGTGATGCGCTCGAAAAAGTAGACGAATTACGTTTTCGTTCACAAGAAGAAAAGCACGAGCTTTCTCACTTGTACGAAGTAAAAATCAAAAACATGGGTAACGCTGGCCGTAACGGGGGCGAATACTACACACCACGCCCATTGATTCGCGCCATGATCGATGTATTACAGCCGCAAATTGGCGAAACCATATACGACGGTGCCGCAGGCTCGGCGGGTTTCTTATGTGAAGCCTACGACTACCTCCGCCAAGGTGGTGCAAGCAACAAGCAGCTTTCAACCAGCGATTTAAAAACCCTGCAAGAAAAAACCTTTTATGCTAAAGAGAAAAAGTCGTTAGCTTACGTTATTGCCATTATGAACATGATTTTGCATGGCATTGAAGCGCCTAACGTTATTCACACCAACACGCTGGGAGAAAACCTACAAGACATTACCCCAAGCAACCAGCACGACATTGTATTAGCTAACCCACCATTTGGTGGTAAAGAGCGTAAAGAAGTTCAGCAAAACTTCCCGATTAAAACCGGTGAAACTGCCTTCTTGTTTTTGCAGCACTTTATCAAAATGCTCAAGCCGGGTGGCCGTGCCGCTATAGTGATTAAAAACACTTTCTTATCGAATACCGATAACGCCGCCATTGCTTTGCGTAAAGAGCTATTAGAAAACTGTAACTTACATACTGTACTCGATTGCCCTGCCAAAACCTTTTTAGGTGCTGGGGTAAAAACCGTCGTATTATTTTTTACTAAAGGGGAACCGACACAAAAAACGTGGTTCTATCAGCTTGAACCTGGCCGCAGCTTGGGTAAAACCAACCCGCTAAACGACAAAGACTTAAAAGAATTTATCGAGTTACAAAAAGGCTTTGAAGACAGTGCTAAGTCTTGGTCATTAGAAATAACTGATATTGACGAAACAACATGGGATTTATCGGTAAAAAATCCGAATCAAGCAAAAGAAGCCCCACTGCGCGAACCGCAAACCATTATTGAAGAAATTATTGCGCTGGATGAAGAAAGCGAAGCAATTCTGGGTAAAATTCAGGAGTTGTTGTGATGGACTGGTATACATCAAAACTTGGTGATGTTTGCGAACTGATAAAGCGGGGTGTTGCTCCTAAGTACTTAGAGGCTGGTGGCATTTGCGTAATCAACCAAAAGTGTATTCGTGATCATGAAGTTAATTATGGCTTAGCTCGGCGTCATGACCTAGTGACAAAGAAAGTGAATGAAGAACGGTACATAAAAATTGGTGATGTCCTTGTAAACTCAACGGGTACAGGTACCTTAGGGCGAGTAGCGCAGATAAGAACTGCTCCACAGGAACCAACAACTGTTGATACACATGTAACAATAGTTAGACCCAAGCCAAATTTATTCCATAATGATTTTTTCGGCTATATGCTGATAAAAATCGAAGATGAAATTACAGCGGCAGGTGAAGGAGCAAGCGGCCAAACCGAATTAGCAAGAACAAAATTAGAAAATGAGTTTATTGTTTCATATCCTGGCTCAATCCTAGAACAAAAGCGCATCGTCACCATTCTCGATCAAGCCTTTGCCGACATTGAACAAGCCCGCGTCAAGACCGAGCAAAACCTCAAAAACGCTCGCGAACTGCTTGAAAGCTATTTGCAGCAAGTGTTTAGCCAGCGTGGTGAGGGGTGGCAGACCTCAAAATTAAATAAAGTTTGTAAGTTGATTAATGGTAGAGCTTATAAAAAACCTGAAATGCTCACAGAGGGGAAGTACCCTCTACTAAGAGTAGGAAACTTTTTTTCAAATAGATCTTGGTATTACTCTGATTTAGAACTTAATGATGATAAATATTGTAATAAAGGAGATCTTCTTTATGCATGGTCTGCTTCATTCGGACCTAGAATATGGGATGGTGGAAAAACTATTTATCATTACCACATATGGAAAGTCGAGGTACAAAAAACTCTAATATGTCGAGATTTCTTATATTATTGGTTCCATTGGGATGCTGAACGAATAAAATCAGAACAAGGGACTGGTTCAACTATGATTCATGTCTCAATGACTTCGATGAATGCGAGAGAAGTTTCATATCCATCGATAAATAAGCAAATGGAGTTAGTGAGAGATCTAAATAAAATAAATCTTTTAGTTTCTGACTTGGAAAAAGTCTATAGCAAGAAATTAAATAACATTGAAGAACTCAAAAAGTCTATCTTACATAAAGCCTTTTCAGGTGAATTAACGAGAACGCTTGAGGGTGAAACAAACAAAGGAGCGGTGGCCTAATGTCACAAGCAAGGACGCGTAACGAAGCCGACACCAGAGCGGATTTAATAGATCCTAAGTTAGTCGCTGCCGGTTGGGGTGAAGTTGATAACAGCTTTATTCGCCGTGAACTGATTTGCCCTGGCCAAATTATGGCCGGTGGTAAACGCGCTAATAAAGTGCCGTGTGATTATGTGCTGGTATACAAAGGCCGCAAGCTTGCAGCAGTCGAAGCCAAAAAAGAAAGCCTGACTTACAGCGAAGGTGTGCGCCAAGCCAAAGACTACGCGCAACGCCTGCAATGCCGTATTGCTTATGCCACCAACGGCCATGAGATTTACCAAATTGATATGCTCACAGGCATTGAGAAGCTGGTAGATGAATACCTGTCTCCGCAAGCGCTTTGGGATTTAACCTTTGAGCAAAAAGGCGATACACCAGAAGCGGATTATACAACCGCTTGGCGTGATGCATTTTCTACCATTCCCTTTGAGGCCAAAGGCGATTGGGCACCGCGTTATTATCAAGAAAATGCCATTCATAATGCCCTAGAAGCTATTGCTCAAGGCAAAAATCGCATCCTGCTAACACTGGCTACCGGTACGGGTAAAACCTGTATTGGTTTTCAAACCGCATGGAAGTTATTTCAAACCCGTTGGAGCCTAACCGCGCAAAAAGACATTAGCCTTGCGAAAAAGCGCCCACGTATTTTGTTTTTGGCCGACCGTAATATTTTAGCCAATCAAGCGTTTAACGATTTTGGCTCATTTGGTGAAGACGCCATTGTGCGCATCACCCCTGAAGATATTCGTAAACGAGGCGGCGTGCCGAAAAATGCTAGCGTATTTTTTACAATTTTTCATACCCTTATGTGTGGGCCTAAAACCGAACTAAATAAAGCCACAACAGAAGAGGATGAAAATACACCAATCAAAAAGGCAGAAAACCCGTATTACGAGCAATACCCAGCTGACTTTTTTGATTTAATTATTATTGATGAGTGTCACCGTGGTGGTGCGAACGATGAAAGTGCATGGCGTGATATTCTTAATTACTTTGCCCCTGCTGTGCAACTGGGTTTAACCGCAACACCCAAACGCACCGATAATGCCGATACTTATGGCTACTTTGGCGAACCCGTTTACAGTTATACCCTTAAAGAAGGCATTAACGATGGCTTTTTAACGCCATTTAAAGTGTTACCGATTGTTGGCACTATGGATGAGTACAAGTACATAGAGGGGGATGGTGTTGTTGTAAAAGGCGATCCTGAGCCAGGTAAACTGTATAAAGAAGGTGACTTTAACCGCATTATTACCATACCTCAGCGCGAAGAGCGCCGTGTACAGTATTGGATGGATCGCTTTAATCCTAAAGAAAAAACTATCGTGTTTTGTTCAACACAAGTTCATGCCGGTATGGTGCGCGATTTTATTAATCAGTACGCAGTAAAAAAAGGCTGGACCACCAACACTAACTATTGTGTTCGTGTTACCGCTAACGATGGTGTTGCGGGTGAAAACGATTTAAAAACCTTTTGTGATAACGAAAAAACCATTCCGACAATTCTAACTACATCACGCAAACTCTCTACTGGTGTAGATGCACGTAATGTTCGCAATATTGTGCTTATGCGCCCTTGTAACAACATGATTGAGTTTAAACAGATCATAGGCCGAGGTACTCGTACATACGATGGCAAAGACTACTTTACCATTTACGATTTTGTAAAAGCCCATCATAACTTTGCTGACCCAGCTTGGGATGGAGAGCCTATACCTAGCGAAGTATGCCCTGAGTGCGGCACAACTCCATGCCAATGTGAAGACACTGGTGGCGATGGTGCCGGTGAAAAGAAACCGTGCAAGGTGTGTGAACAAAAGCCATGTGTTTGTGAAAAGCCAGAGCCTGAAGGCTGTGAAAAATGTGGCGAAAGACCATGTGTGTGTGAAAAGCTCGAAATAAAGCTCTCAGACGGCCGTACACGACAAATTAAGCATATTTCCTCAGCAATGTACTGGAGCGCTGAAGGGAAGCCCATTACAGCTAAAGAGTTTGTTGAACGTATGTTTGACGACTTACCACGCTTTTTTGAAAACGAAGACCAACTACGCGAAATCTGGAGCGACCCAACCACTCGCGAAAAGTTATTAGAAGATTTAACTGAAGCGGGCTACGACAGTGAAAAGCTCGATAGCATGAAGGCCGTAATCGACGCTCAAGACAGCGATGTATACGATGTTTTATCCTACGTAGCGTATGCCTCAGAGGCACAAACACGCACTGAGCGAGCTCAACAAGCAAAACCTAAAATAAACTCTGCTTTTAGCGATTATAAACAACAAGAGTTTATAAACTTTATATTAAGTAAATACATTGAAGACGGCGTGCAAGAACTGGCTCCTAAAAAAATGCGTAGCTTAGTAGAGCTTAAATACAACACCATTAATGACGCCGCTATTGAGTTTGGATCACCAGCTGCGATACGCGATACGTTTATAGGTTTTCAGAAGTATTTGTATGCACGATAGTTAAATTTATAAAAATAGGTATATAAATTATTACTTACTCTTACCCTTGCTTAAGCAAGGGTAAGAGTAAGTAATAATCTGAATACGAATAGGGAAGTTTATTTTCAGTCGTATATATAACGTGAATCTAAAAATGAAATGTATTAGTTGTTTTTTCAATAGCACAGGCATTTCCTGTGCTAAGTCAGATTCAATCTAATTGTAATGATTTTTCGACAGCTTCGATTACTTCATGAAACGGAACATAATCAATAGACGGCATAAGTGAAGGTTTATCGCTCATATCGAATACAGAACAAAGTTCACTCTCCATATTAATACAAATATTACTATCCGTTGTTTCTATAGATTCAAAATCACCATCGTTATCGTAGTTGATGTTCTCTGACAACTCGACAGTACCTTTATCAGTTACAAGATCGAATGTTACTACGTCAAAATCAGTGATAGTTTCGATACGTGCATTTTCAATGTAGAATTTAGTCATTATAAGTTTCGTCTTTTTGAGTTTATCTTTGGTGTAGTAATAAAGCATACTCACTCATTAAGTTATTAGTGAGTATGCTTTATTTCGCCCAGATTTCTGCTCTAATATTTTACCTTCGTTTATTAATTCTCTGCATGAGAAAGAGATATTTTTCTTTATAGTACTGATGTTTAATTTTGGCATTTTAGATTTGAATGCATCATTTAAATCTGATTGTTCTACATACTCTTTATCTGAATCCTTTAAGAAAGAAACAATAAAATCTTTTGCGCAATTGTTCGAGTTTTTCGCTGTTTTTTGAACACTTGTTACTTCATCAAGTACTAAAGTTGTGAGTGTATTTCCAAAGTTATCCTCTATACCTAAAGATTTTTCACTAAAGTCGAGCATATGAGACACATCTGTTGATGAGTCTTTTGATTTAGTTAAGCTTAGCTTTGTTGAAATTTTTTCTTCCGTGTCAGATGAATTTCGTTTTTCTCTTTTCGTTTCTATTATGAAATCAACGTTTCCGTAAAGAGCGGTACTGCCCCTATATTTGCCTTCTTTATTTTTGTGATGAATATTCAGCACTGTTATATTGTGTTGTTCAGAGATTTCTTTGCAAGTGTTTATATACCTGGCGATATCCCCTGCGTTGTTTTCATCAATACCAGCACTACATTGTGAAAATGTATCTATTACTAGTAGCTTTGGACTTTCATCGAAAGTATTTTTTAATTCATCAAGTAAGTCGTGTAGCATTTCTACCTCTTGCTGAATTAACATTGCAATAGGGCGATTAACTGTAACTATTTTATCTTCAACATTTGTATTATGTTTATCTTCAATAGCTTTTATTCTTTTTGGAAAACTGTTTGAGCCTTCTGCGCATATAATGACAACAGGCCCTTTATTTACGCGAAGATCGCCAAAAGGTTTTCCCGTAGCAAGATTAAAAGCCCACTGCGCTACTAAAAAAGATTTTAAATCTTGCGAGTCACCAAAAATAAAGCCTACGGAACGGCTCGGAACATAACCCTCGATTAACCATTCAGTCCCGTTTTTCCATCCTAGACTACCGAAAGAGAGTGCCAGTGGGCTCTTAATTTTTTTTCTTAAATTTACGATTTTTGTCCACAAAATAAGTTCTTTGCAAGATATTAGCTTTTTGAAAGTACCGCTAACAAAACGTTTCATAATAAATATCCTCTTATCAAATTCGATTAATAGTTTTTTTTGCGGTGATGATTACTTTTGGAGTTTTATCTTTCATTTCAGAAAGCTTGTGTTCAACCCATTGATCAATTGCACATCTAGGCCACAACCTTCTTCTTCCAATTCGAATACTTTGTGGAATATCGATTCCATCCCCACCTTTGTTTATTGTGTTGTAAATTTGTGCTCTACTTGTGCGAAGAAAAATTGCTAATTCATCAGCTGTGAGTAATTTATCCATGTCATTTATTTCATATTTAGTTGATGTTGCGATGTGGGTATTCTTTCAGAGATGATAAAAAATAACTGAGGCATAATTTAGGGTGATTTTGCCCAAACTTTTTTCGTGGGATGTGGTATGTACAAAATATTAGGTAGTATAAGAACACAGTACTGGTATTGGTTTATTCGCGATTGTTTGATTAAAAATGAATTAAAAGAGTGTACAGATAGCAAGAGAAAAGAGAGGTTGGTCAGGCAAAATAAAAACGCAGCTCTTACTTCTATTTATTCTAGTGTAAAAATGGGAAATGAATTAAAGGTGTTATCACCTTATTTAAACTTAGATTCAGAATTTACAAATAATGGTAATCAATATCGTTATGGTACAAGGGTAGTACAAGAAAATACGATCAAACTTGTTGAACAAGCTGTACCAGGCAGTCAATTAGCTCATCAGAATGGTCCTAGCGGTTTATTTACAGTACTTGAAGCGCAAAGTTTAGTTAGTTCTTCAAATATTATAGCAAAAGAGCTTCTGAAGGTTTTAAAGTCTAAAGAAGAGCTTTTATCTAATGATAAAGAGCTGGCTAGATTCGAAGAAATTTTATCTTCTCGGGTTAGGCTTAATATTTTTGGTGGGACAATTAAATTACTTAATACTTTAGAAGATATAATCGAATTTCTGTTCCCGCTAAATGAATGGAGTAAATTTATAAGTGTAGTAATTACAAATAAAGTGGAAGTGAATGATATTGAGGCCGAAAATCTTTTAAACCCGAAATACTTTGATTTGAAAACTATCTTTCCAATAGTAATTAGCTTTGCTTTTATTAAAGCCAAATATTTTGATAAAATTCATTATTTATCAAAGGTTTGTTATCAAGAGAGATACTTAACTTTTTTAAATAAGAGTTTTCTAATTAATGAAAAACTCTGGAACTTTGAACCTCCTAAAACTGATGAAATAGTAAAAGAGCAATCGATATTGATTGAAGGAGAAGCTAGTATGAAACACCTGTTCCATCAGGCTTATAACTTAGCAAACCCTGTATTTTTTAAAGATTCGTGTTTTTAATTCTTAATGATAAAGAATTATAGCCAGAATGCCGTTATTGTCACACCAGATAAATGTGGTATGTCTAATTAACTACTTAACTTACCTAGAGAGTAAATATTATTACATTAAAGTGATAATTGACTTCTTAAAACCTAGGGACAATAATGGGACACAGGGACAATTAAATAGGGTTAACTTAAGTTAGCTCTATTTAGCCCGAGTTAACGAAGTTCCAAGACTATAGGATAATAACACTTAAATTATAGACTACGTATTAGCCCTCCGGAAGCTAAGTTGCAGGTTCGATTCCTGCCGAGAGCGCCATTTTCTTCAATTCTTGCAATATCAATACTGCATTATTATTTTAGCTTTTAATATACCTTCTCAGCATCTCTTTTGAATTACACCTAGCTGTAATACTTTCTTTTTAAATATATTAAAGTAGTTTTCAATTTTTATATTTTTTAACTAGCTTACTTTGGATAATTTTATTATATGAACAATAAGGTGGTTAAATTGTAATTGATAATAATTATCATCTTTGTTATTGTTTTGAAATATTCATATTACTTTAAATTGATTTAATCGATTTGATACTAAGTTTT
>NZ_JBQSVO010000108.1:0-12638 GCF_052376275.1 Pseudoalteromonas sp. AOP7-A1-14
TAGGTTTCTACCCAAAAAGGCTAATAGACCTAATATTAATAACAACCCATCAGGCAGGCAAGGCGAGCCGCTATCATTTACTTAAAACAATGGAGATATAATCATGATTACGTTGACCGTCAACGGTAAAACTCGTGAGTTTGCAGGTGATCCAACTACTCCCGTACTATGGTATTTACGAGATGAGCTACAGTTAATAGGCCCTAAGTTCGGATGTGGTATGGCTCAATGTGGTGCATGTACTGTCCATATTGATGGTGTTGCGCAACGTTCATGCATATTGCCAATTTCCGCTGTTTCAGGCTTAAAAATAACGACGATAGAAGGCTTAAGTGATGATGGCGAGCATCCCGTTCAACAAGCATGGTTAGAGCATAAAGTTCCTCAATGTGGCTACTGTCAATGCGGCCAAATGATGCAGGCAGCAAGTTTACTGGCAAGTAACCCGACGCCTAGCGATGAAGAAATCGTACAGAGTATGTCTGGTAATATTTGCCGCTGCGGCACTTACCCCCGTATTCATAAAGCAATTAAATCTGCATCAAAAGTAATGGCGGGTGTTGAGCATTATGTTCCTGAGAAAAAAGGGGAAAAGGCATGAGTCAATATTTTGATTTAACACGCCGGGGGTTTTTAAAGTCCAGTGCCGCTGTAGGCGCTTTAGTACTAGGTACTTGTTTTGTTGGTGCTGCACCTAGAGCCATGGCTGGAGTACTTACAAAACCATCGGAGTCTGCTAAAGAGGCTAATTTATTTGTTGCATTACGTCCTGATGGCATAGTTGAAATTACCTGTCACCGCTCTGAAATGGGCCAGCAGATCCGTACTGCCATCGCACAAATCGTAGCTGATGAAATGGAAGCAGCATGGGACAAAGTGGTAGTTATACAAGGTAAAGGCGACCTTAAGTATGGCGACCAAAATACCGATGGTTCACGCAGTATTCGTTACAATATGCAACGTTTGCGTGAAATGGGTGCAAGTGTTCGATACCTTATGCAACAAGCAGCGGCAACCCGCTGGGGTGTACCTTTAAATTCATGTATAGCAGAGCAGCATGTTGTTACTCATAGCTCCGGAAAAACCCTGACCTACGCAGAGTTAGTAAATGATGCGCTAAACATAACACCGCCACAAACGGATCAAATTCCCCTTAAAAAGCGCAGCGAGTGGCGTTATATTAATACTGCAATGGCGCATATTGATTTAAAAGATCTTGTAACAGGTAAAGCGACATTTGCTGCCGATGTATTAGAACCTAAAGCATTAATCGCTGTGATTGCCCGCCCTCCCGTAGTTGGCGGCAAAGTTAAAAGCTTTGATATTAAAGCTGCTAAAGCCATAGATGGTGTGGTAGATATCGTCGAGATCCCAGCATCAAAAGGAACGCCATTATTTCAGCCCAAAGGCGGTGTTGCTATTATTGCCAAAAATACCTGGGCTGCCATGAAAGGCCGAAAAGCGCTAACGATAACATGGGATGATGGTAAAAACGGCGACTATAACTCTGAAACATTCAAAGCAAGCTTATTAGCTACCGTCGCTTCGCCTCAAAATTCCGTGCGAGAAGTTGGAGATGCCGCTGACATATTAGCTAAATCAACTGATAAGTTAGTAGCCGACTACTATGCCCCTCATTTGACTCAAGCGCCAATGGAGCCGCCTTGTGCAACTGCAATGTATTACAAAGATCACGTTGATGTATGGGCTGCGACTCAAAATCCACAAGCAGATATGAGTACCGTTGCTGCGATGGTCAACATGCAAAAAGAGCAGATTAACGTTCATGTCACTATGCTAGGTGGAGGCTTTGGCCGAAAGTCTAAGCCTGACTTTTCAGCAGAAGCAGCTTACCTCTCAATGAAAACTGGTCAGCCTATCCGAGTGCAATGGACGCGTGAAGACGACATACAACATAGTTTTTATCATGCAGTTTCGGCGCAGCACATTGAAGCATCGCTAGATAAAAACGGGGCAATTGAAGCCTACTTACATCGTACTGCATTTTCGCCAATAGCATCAACCTTTCAAGAAGGTGCCACCACGCCAGGTAGCTTTGAGTTACGTTTAGGTTTTACCGATAACCCTATCAACACACCCAATATGAAGTTAGAAAACGGCGAAGCTGCTGCTAAAACGAGAATTGGTTGGATGCGCTCGGTTTCGAATATTTTCCATGCTTTTGCCATTCAGTCATTCATCGGCGAAGCCGCACACAAAGCTGGTCGCGATCAAAAAGACTACTTACTTGAAACCATAGGTCCTGATCGAATCTTAGATGTAACAGAGCAAAATGCCGAATATGATAATTACGGAGGCGATAAAGCGGTTTATCCATTAGATATTGCTAGGCTGCGCCATGTTATTGAAAAAGTGGCTGAGATGAGTAAGTGGGGCAGAAAACTGCCTAAAGGTCGAGGTTTAGGTATTGCTGCACATCGTAGTTTCTTAACTTATGTAGCGACTGTAGTTGAAGTAGAGGTTTCTGACAGTGGAGAGCTAAAAATCATAAAATCATGGGCAAGTATTGATGCGGGAACGGTTGTTAATACCGATACCGTCATCAACCAAGTACAAGGGGGTTCTATTTTTGGTATCACCGCGGCGATTAGTGAAGGTATCACTTTTGATAAAGGCCGAGTACAACAAAGTAACTTCCATGATTATCGCGTCCCTCGAATGAGCGATAGCCCATTAGAAATAGACGTAGAAATTATTCAAAGTGATGCCCCTCCTGCAGGAGTCGGGGAGCCTGCGACGCCCGTTTATGCCCCAGCGCTTTGCAACGCTATTTTTGCCGCTTGCGGTAAACGCATTAGGCAGTTACCTATTGGTGATCAGCTAAAAGCTTAACTCTTTAGCCATAAACTGCCTATGAAACACATAAAGTTCATAGGCAGTTTGTTGACCAAATATATGCATAGATTGAAACCAAATTAAAAAGCAACAGTTTTAATAACGATAGATACAATTTATTCTCTAACCACAATACTTACGAGCCATCATACATAATGCTACCTGCTAACACTCTTGACACCCATGACGTACTCTCTGCTTGGCAAAACCACAACCCTAAAAGCACATGGGCTATGGCTATAATTGTTGACTGCCAAGGTCACAGCTACCGCAAGCGCGGAGCGTTCACGCTTGTTAACCAAGAAGGTGAACAATTAGGTGTATTAAGTGGCGGATGCCTTGAAGCCAATATTCGGTTAATGGCAAGGAAATCCCTTGCCTTAGAGAAGGTGATGACCAAAGAATATGATGGTAGAGATGAAAATGACGCCTCCTATCAAATGGGTTGTGGCGGTATAGTCTGGATAAAATTTATTCCCCTTAACGACAAAAACAACCATTTACATCTCAATGAAATACTCAACAACTTAGAACAGCGCAAAAGTGTTCGTTTCGGTTTAGATTATGATAATCAAACAAACACCGTTTGCAGTTACGTTAACAGCTCTAACAAAACGCAACTCACCGTAGACATAACTCCAAAAATTCATTTACTAATTTGTGGTGGAGGCAAAGATGCAGCGCCAGTATGTCAACTTGCCAAACAACTTGGCTGGCAGGTCTCTATTTGGGATCCAAGAGCTGCATATGCCAATAAAAATGACTTCATTAACGCAGATAGCATTTTAAAAGATCCACACAGTGAATTATTTCAGTATGCAATTAAACGAAAAGTTAACTTTGCTATTCTTATGTCGCATAATTTAGAATTAGATGCGCAAGCACTGACTGCATTAGCAGACACTGATATTAATCATATCGCCTTGCTAGGCCCTAAAAGACGATATAAAGATGTTGTCTCAGCCAGCGGCATTAATCCGAAAGCTATAAAGCCTAACTTATCTGGCCCTGCAGGACTGGATATAGGAGGTGACTTGCCTACGAGTATTGCATTATCAATTATTGCTAAGTTTCACGCCTTGGCCTTTAATAAAGGTTGATTTAACTGTTTTGTTGCTTCAATTGCGCCACGGTATCTATATCAAGCTCAGCATTAGGTAACAAAACTGAATTAACATTATTTGATGATTTAATTAGATTTCTAGCTCCTTTATCATCTTGTAAATCAAGTAAGCTTGAGAAGTAGTCTATAGGAAATATAGCAGGCACACCTTGGTGATCGGCGTATTTTGAACACGTGATATGCATCGAATCTTCATACCAGCAATCTATTAGCGCTTGCATATCTTCTTGTGTGATAAGTATTTGGTCAACAGTAATAAACATCAGCCCTTCGCAGTGCGAAGGACAATGGGTAACTGCCGTTTTAATAGAGCTCGACATCCCTTGCTGCCAATCTGGATTAAAAATTACATAATGCTCTTTAGCTATGCGACTTAAATGCGAATAAATAACCGGATGATGCGCCCCTGTAATTACCATAAAGTCGCAATTTATAGTTTCGAGTAAAGCAATACGTCTTTCAATTAGTGTTTGGTCTTTATAGTAAGCCAATTGTTTAGGCGAACCAAAACGCGAAGCCTCGCCAGCGGCAAGTAGCGCAATAGCAAGCTTCGGTTTTATTTTATCATTCACGTGGTAAACCTCATTACATAGTAACTTGTTAAATTATAACAGTGATAAAGCGATGACAAAGCCCCTACACCTGCTAATTGATAAGATCAGAGATAGTCTATTATTTACATAATTTGTACTTGAAAAAACGCCTGTTTATTACCTCTAATTTAACTTACCCGAATCATTTGTATCACATCACTAATCACCTACGCTTTTTTAAGTGATTGCTGTTACATTGCTAAAGTTTAAATAACAAAACGCTCTTAAACATTGCTTACTTTTGCTTTAAACCTGCCTTGTTTTTAGTTCCAATTAAACTAACGCTGTTGGCGGCTTTTGCTAGGCGTTACTAGCGCGACTATTCGTTGTTTTTTTATAGGTTGATTTTCGATAAGGCGTTTTTTTACCTCCTTTACTAAAACGCCGCTTTTGCGCCGTTTTTGGTAATTGGGCAAAAACATCGCTATTGCAGTGTTTAGCCTGCTCTACAAAGCTATTAAGGTCGTTTAATAAGGGGGTTAAAAATTGCTGGTAACTCATTTGTTGATCAGCGATATTTCCTAATGAGGCTTCCCATTTTGCGGTTAAATCAGGGCTGGCTAACCCCTCAGGTAAAGCACTGATAAGCGCTGTACCTGTCGCAGTTGCTAAAATAGTTTTTCCTTGGCGCTCTAAAAAACGGCGTTTAAATAAAAGCTCTAAAATACCTGCTCTTGTCGCTTCGGTTCCTAAGCCATCAGTTTCTTTTAAAATCTTTTTTATTTCTATATTTTTAACATAACGGCTTATACCTGTCATTGCACTTAGTAAAGTGGCATCAGTAAAGTGTGCAGGCGGACTGGTCATTTTATCAATCACTTCTCCTTTCGCACAATGTAACTGCTGACCTTTCGTTAAAGGAGGTAGTGTTTGCTGTTCGTTAAGCCCTGTTTTTCCCATTAACGCTTTAAAGCCTAAACTCACTTCTTGCTTTGCATTGGCTTTAAATAAACCACCAGCAATACACACTTCAACTTTTGTCTCATTAAAAACATAGTCTGAGTAAAACTGAATAAGATAATGACGGCTAATTAAGCGGTAAATCTTAGCTTCATCACTACTTAAAACAGTTGATTGTAGCTGTTTTACAGTAGGTATAATTGCATGGTGTGCGGCAACCTTTGCATCATTAAAGCATTTACTGCGTTTTTTTACATCCGCGTTATTACACAGCTCACTACCCTGCCCACCATTATTAGCTATAGCTTTAATAATACTAGCTGCTTCTTGAAAGTGTTCTTTCGGTAAATAGCGATTATCTGACCGCGGGTAGGTAATTAACTTATGACGCTCATAGAGACTTTGGCAAGTATCTAATACTTTTTGCGCTGGCATAGTAAATGCCTTTGCTGCATCTATTTGCAAAGCAGATAAATTATAAGGTAATGGCGCTTGCTGCTTTTTTTGCTTTTGTTCAAGTGACGTCACTTCAGCGGGTTGCTCAGTAATTCGCGAAGCAACATTTTCAGCAAGCCCACGATGAAGCACTCTTCCTTCTTCATCTTGATAAGGCGCACAGGCTTTGCTGGGTTGCCACTTAGTCGTAAAAGCTTGCCTTTCTTCAGTGCTTACATGCGCTAACACTTCATAAAAGGGTTTAGCAACGAAATTAGCAATCTCATTATCGCGATTGACTACCAACCCTAAAATAGGTGTTTGTACTCGCCCCACTGACAGCACATTACCAAACCCCGCCTTTTGCCCAGCCAAAGTATAGGCACGTGTTAAGTTCATACCAAATAACCAATCGGCACGAGAGCGGGCAAGCGCAGAAACACTTAACGGGATAAAGTCACTATTGGCGCGCATAGCATGCAGTGCTTTTTTTACCGCACTAATATTTAAATCACTTATTAATAAACGTTGAATTTGCTGCTTTTTGGTTTTTGATAGTTTTACTTGTTCAATCACTTCATCAACCAATAATTGACCTTCGCGATCCGGATCGCCAGCATGGACAAGTTCTTCCGCCTGTTTTATTAATTTTTTTAGTATCGTAAGTTGCTTGCGGGTTTTAGCTTTAGCTTTTAACTGCCATTGCTCGGGGACGATAGGTAAGTCATCAAAGCGCCACTTTTTAAACTGCGTGTTGTAATCATCCGGCTCGGCTTGCTCGAGCAAATGACCAATACACCATGAAACGCAGTCGCCATTGGCGACTTCGATATAACCATCATACTTTTTATGTGGCTTTGGTAGGGCATCGGCAATTGCACGACCTAACGATGGCTTTTCGGCAATATAAAGTTTCATGGCTGCACATTAATTTCACTGTTTATATAAACAGTAGTTTAGCACAGTGCTTTTAATCTGAAAACTCAGACTAATTTTTTACTTGGCTGGTTTTCTATCACGCTGCATAAATAAGTAAATAAGCGGTAAGTAACACACAATGGCCGTGCCTGTATTAATCAGCGGCATTAGTGTTTTATATAGGTAGGTACTATAAGATAAATCCCATAGATGACGGTCGACCAAACGAAACAACTGTAAAATAGGCGCGCTAATTACCACCAATTGACCAAGCACACCTTGCCACAGGTATACTTTATCTTTAATTGCCCAGTAAGCGATTAACGCCATCCATATTAAATCGTTAGCCGCCCACACAACATAGCGGTAAATATAAGGCTCATCTAATTCTCTTAACGTGTCATGAATTAAGGTACCATAGAAAAAAAATGCCGCAGTCACTAATACAAAACGTAAGGCTAAAAAATCTTTTCGTAGATAAAAAACAAAAATAGCCGGACTTAAAATAAACACCCAGCTAATATTTAAAACTGAAATTCCATAATTGAACCAATCTGGCAATTTTAAATTACCTTAATCTGGTTTTTTATCATCATCGCCACCGCCATTACCAGGCATATAGCTGTATTTATTTAGCTTTTTCATATATTCACCTTAATTACACTTATTATATTAATGTTAGTTAATATTAAGCGAAAATAGGTACTTTGCCAAGCATCATTGCCCTACATCAATCGGAGCAGACTCTTTAGCTTTACCTTGCAGTATGGAAATTTCTACTCGTCGGTTACCTCTGCGGTCGACTTCGGTTACATTTAGCACCAGCGGGCGAGTCTCAGCATGGCCTACAACTACCATGCGATTTTTATCAAAACCTTACTACTTAGCCAATGCTGCTTAAAACATCGACATGACAATGGTTGCTAAATCCACTAACCTCTCCAGAGGAATCGATACATTATGTTACTTCTACACATTTCTTATTAACTACATATCGGCAATCTATTGAATTAATTGAATTATTTTATATAAAAATGAACAGCACACCTATTATTAACATCATTTTAATCGAATATCGCCACCCCACAACGTTTAAGCTTGCATTCATAAAATGAATGTTTACATAAAGATCACTATTAAAGTGCATCAGTCTTTGACCTAGTTTCGCATTCCCCCTAAAATTGGCTGCATATTAATAACAGCTAAGTTGAATCCGTATGGCGATCAAAAAACCTGAAAACCTCAGTTTTGAGCAAGCACTTGAAGAATTATCGACTATCGTAACAGATATGGAACAAGGTGAACTTTCCCTTGAACAGTCATTAAAACAATTTGAACGCGGTATTGCTTTAGCCAACGCATCTTCAAGTAAGTTGCAACAAGCAGAGCAAAAAGTTTCTATTTTAATGGGTAATGAGAGTAAGGCTGAACTAACTCATTTTGACAACACTACGGAATAAATAATGCAAATAAAAGAGCAAATAAAACAAGCTCAGCTTGATGTTGCAGCCATACTTGAAAACTACTTTGCGCAGCCGCTTAATACCGATGACACTTTAAAAACAGCCACTCATTACAGTATTTTAAATGGGGGTAAGCGGTTACGCCCATTTTTAGTCTATGCGACGGGCAAAATGCTCGCAGCAAATAAACAAGATCTAGATATACTCGCAGCCGCTATTGAATGCATTCATAGCTATTCGTTAGTACATGATGACTTACCAGCGATGGATGACGACGATCTACGCCGCGGTCGCCCAACGTGTCATATCATGTATGGTGAAGCACATGCTATTTTAGCCGGTGATGCACTGCAAACACTTGCATTTAATTTAATTGCTAATCACCCGTTTAAAGTTACACCAACACAACAAATGAAAATGATTTCGGAACTTGCTCAAGCTTCTGGCCTAGAAGGGATGATAGGTGGTCAAGCTTTTGACATTGCAGCAACGAATAAAACCATAACGATTGATGAACTTGAGCATATTCACCAATTAAAAACCGGCGCATTACTAAATTGTGCAATTACATTGGGCGCATTATGTGCAAATAATGTCACAGAACATACTTTTAAGCAGCTTGATGTGTTTGGTAAAGCGATAGGTTTAGCTTTTCAGGTACAAGATGATATTCTTGATATTGAAGGTGATACATGCGTACTTGGTAAACCTCAAGGCTCAGATGCACAAGCTAATAAAGCCACTTACCCAGCCTTGCTAGGCCTTGAAGGCGCAAAACAAAAGGCACGTAGTTTGTTAGCTGATGCAATTACGGCCCTAAATGAAATAGAAGCCGACACTCGAGAACTTGAACAATTAGCCTATTATATTGTCGAACGTAACCACTAAAAACACACATATTCAGTGCCAGTGGGATGTATAAAATAACTAAAAAATCAGCGCCGTATTGCGTTATACTATGCGTTGGTTAGCGAAGGATGTATTAAAAATCATGACACTTGATAGTAGCAAGTATCCATTATTAAGTTTGGTTGACGAACCAACACAATTACGCGATTTAGCGCAAAACAAATTACCGGCGTTCAGTACTGAGTTACGTGAGTATTTACTTAACTCCGTTTCGCAAAGTAGTGGTCACTTAGCATCAGGCCTTGGCACTGTAGAGCTTACGGTGGCACTTCACTACGTCTACAATACACCAGAAGATAGGTTAGTATGGGATGTGGGCCATCAGGCATACCCGCATAAGATATTAACCGGTCGTCGTGACCAAATGCATACTATCCGTCAAAAAGATGGCTTACACCCCTTCCCTTTTCGTGAAGAAAGCCCATACGATACCTTTAGTGTTGGCCATTCTAGCACCTCAATTTCAGCCGCCTTAGGCATGGCAATTGCCGCTGAAAAAGAAGATAAAGGCCGTAAAACAGTAGCTATAATTGGCGATGGTGCCATTACTGCCGGTATGGCATTTGAAGCAATGAATCACATGGGGGACATTAACCCTAATGTGCTGATCATTTTAAATGACAACGAAATGTCGATTTCAGAGAATGTCGGTGCGCTAAACAGTTACTTTGCACGCATTTTATCGGGCAGCTTTTATGCAAATATTCGCGAAGGTAGTAAAAAAATACTTTCAGGTCTCCCTCCTGTAAAAGAACTTGCTAGTCGCATGGAAGAGCATTTAAAAGGAATGGTTATCCCTGGTACTTTTTTTGAAGAACTAGGCCTTAACTACATCGGCCCCATTGATGGTCATGACGTTAATATGTTGGTTGATACCCTACGCAATATGCGTAATTTAAAGGGTCCACAATTACTGCACATTAAAACTCAAAAAGGCAAAGGTTATAAACCTGCTGAAGCCGACCCTATTGGTTATCATGGCGTACCAAAGTTTGATCCAACTATTGCAAGCTTACCAAAATCTAAACCTGGTGCCGCAACCTTCTCCAAAGTATTTGGTGATTGGTTATGCGATATGGCACAAGAAGATAGTAAGCTTATGGCGATCACCCCTGCGATGCGTGAGGGTTCTGGTATGGTGCGCTTTTCAAAAGAGTTTCCGCAGCAGTACTTTGATGTTGCTATTGCTGAGCAGCACGCGGTAACACTAGCTGCAGGGCTTGCTTGTGAAGGCTTAAAACCTGTTGTAGCTATTTACTCAAGCTTTTTACAGCGCGCTTACGATCAGCTTATTCACGATGTAGCATTACAAAATTTACCGGTTCTATTTGCCATTGACCGAGCAGGCATTGTTGGTGCTGATGGTGAAACTCATCAAGGCGCATACGATTTAAGCTTTATCCGCTGTATCCCTAATATGGTAATAATGGCGCCAAGCGATACTAACGAGTGCCGTCAAATGCTTTACACAGGCTATCAGTGTAACCAGCCTGTCGCTGTTCGTTACCCTCGTGGTAGTGCGGGTGAATGCGAAATAGTTGAACAAATGACGGCTATTAAAATTGGCCAGTCTAAATTAATTAGAAAAGGGCAAAAAGTAGCAATATTGTCATTCGGTACTTTACTCGATAACGCCAAATTAGCTGCTGAACAATTAAACGCTACGTTTATTGATATGCGCTTTATTAAGCCACTTGATACTCATGCTATAAACTCACTACTTATCGAGCATGATGTGATTGTCACTTTAGAAGACAACGCTATTGCGGGCGGTGCAGGCTCTTCGGTAAATGAATATTTAGCAAGCCAAAAAGCCAAGGTAAGCATTTTAAATTTGGGTATTCCTGATGAATTTATTAAACATGGCACACAAGATCAAATGCATGACGAAATGGGCTTAGGCAGCCAAGGTATTCTAGACTCCATCCAACAGTTTATCACCCTCTGATATATAAAAAGGAGCTATTGCTCCTTTTTTAGTTACTGAATCTATTAGCTTTTTAAAATAAAGTATTTTTATTGCATCCAATTTAGCTGTTCATACGTTTACTCATTGAGGTTAACCGTGAACACAGCGTTCATGCTTTTATTATGCCAGTTACATTGAATTAATGATCTAGTTAATACGCTACAATGATCATTTTTAATAAAGTTAGCATTATGTATTTCTAAGCTTAAGCACTTGTTTGTTCACATTTGATGGATTATTAGAGAAGGTACAAAATAATGATTATGTTTAAATCAGGCTTAAATGCCAATCACACTCACTCTTTATCTTTTGCTCGTAAGGCTTGCTTTTCAGCGCTAACACTCGCTATTTTAATTGGCTTAAGTGGTTGTGATGGTGACGACGGTGCTTCTGGCATGCAAGGCGTTGATGGCAATAACGGCACAGGTGGTGCTGACGGCCAAGATGGTAGCCCAGGCTTTGCCGCTGCAAAGTTTATACTTGCTAACAATGGCCCTGATAATAGTGGCACTGTTAACTTAATTGATCAAAATAGTGCAACACTCAAAACCTTAACCACGAACGCTAACGAAGGTGTTGCTTTTGATAGTTTAGGAAATCTAATTCAGGCAGGTGATGCAGGCAATGGGAGCTTAGTTACGGTCTGTAATGCACTGAATCGTGCTGATGGTGGCATGTATGATAACAATCACGACCGTTCAATCACCGGCCCAACAACAACACTTGTAACTCCTAAAGGGATTCATGTTTCTCATCAGCGCGGTTTAATTTTTGCAGCTGACTTTGATGCCATGCAAATTACTGTTTTTGGTAGCGCTGCTGCAGGTGATGTAGCTCCTTTAGCAAGTACGGTAACTGATGCAAAACCATGGGATGTAACCTATGACGATATTAACGATCGCCTATACGTTGCGTTAACTAATGGTGATGTTGCAGTCTACGATGACTATGTAGATGGTGGATTTATTGCAACCCCCGCTCGAGTTATTACCCCGAGTGATGATACCGGTGAAAAAATATCAGTCAATATTCATGGTATTGTCTTAGATGGAGATACCAATAAGCTTGTTCTTTCTGATGTGGGCAGTGCTGAGGATGTAACCGATGGCGCATTATTTGTAATTGATAATGCCGATCAAGCTGATGGCAATACCGCTGTAGCTCGTAGTATTGCAGGACCAACGACTATGCTAGGTAACCCAGTTGATATTAACCTCACTGGCAGTGATTTACGCGTAGCTGAAAAATCTAACGATGCGGTATTAATATTTAGCAATATATTTTCCGGCCCTAGTGGCGATATAAGCCCTGATTCAGTCACAACCACCATTAAGCCTGAATCGATTACCGAAACAGTAATGCCAAATGAGATGGCTGACATTTCAGATAGCCAAATGGCTAATATGTCACTATTAGGTATCGCAGTAAGTAGCAATCCTAGCTCTGCAGGCCCGACAACGGGCCAAATTAGC
>NZ_JBQSVO010000109.1:0-12513 GCF_052376275.1 Pseudoalteromonas sp. AOP7-A1-14
CCCCATATGAGAAGCAATATGATTGGTAGTAATTGCCCGTTCACCATATTGATTAAACAGCGCAATACTAGTTTTTATAATTTTATCCTTGGTGCTCATATCGATTTACTCAGATTGTTTTTAATACGGATGTTCAAACTTTGTTCAAGAAAGGTCGAACATTCAGTATAAACAAATTAGAACCATTAAAACACCTCCTTGTAAATTTCTAACTTAAAAACGATAAGCACCTGAATAATTGAAATAACCTCATTTGCTGACCTCAATAGAAAACACTGTTAATATAACAAGCAAATTTATACTGAGCCGAAATTTATGAAAGTCACCGCTATTTATCCTGGTACCTTTGATCCTTTGACCAACGGCCACACTGATTTAATTCAGCGAGCAGCAAAAATGTTTGACACTGTTATTGTTGCTATCGCCCATAATCCAACGAAACAGCCCTGTTTTACGTTAGATGAAAGAGTGGCACTAGCAAATACCCTACTAAACCATATAGATAATGTCTGTGTTATTGGTTTTTCAGGTTTATTAGCTGATTTAGCCCGCGACCATCAAGCCAATGTATTGATCAGAGGTATCCGCGCGGTTTCTGATTTTGATTACGAATTTCAACTTGCCAACATGAATCGCCGACTCAACCCTGATTTAGAAAGTATATTTTTAACCCCCGCAGAAAAAAATTCATTTATTTCTTCAACTTTGGTTAAAGAAGTCGCCAGACATAAAGGTGATGTAAGCGAGTTTGTCAACCCGCTAGTCGTTAACGCATTACAGGAAAAGTTCCACGGATGAAATTTAACAAGCTGATGCTTTCGCTTACTCTTTTCTCTACCTCAAGTTTAGCGCAGCCGTGGATAAGTAGTAATGATACAATGCTTAGAGCCTCAATAGAAATGTTAGTTAATCAAGGCGTTATTAATCAACCGATAAATACTTACCCACTAATGTGGCAAGGTATTGCCCGAGATTTAGCGCAACTTGATAGTAGCCAACTAAATGAACAGGTGTTTTTTGCTTACCAACATGTGAAGCACGCATTGGAATTTGCCAAACAAGGCAGTAGCTCTGGTTTTCGTGCTAACTATAATAGTGCGCCTGAATTATCGCAAAGCTTTGGTGAACGCAACCAGCAACAAAGTGGTATCAATAGTTATGGTTCGATTACTGGCGACCGCGTTAGCGCGAAAGTAAGCGTTAATTATGCTGACCAAGCGCTTGATCAAAAATACATTAACTATCATGGTAGCTACCTTGCCGTGTTATTTGGTAATTGGTCGGTTAGTGTAGAACAAGTTGATCACTGGTGGGGACCGAGTAACGATAATGCTCTCATGCTTTCAAATAATGCAGCTCCTATGGAAGGGCTGCGTTTTACCCGCGCAAATAGCCAGTACGCCGGACCAAATTGGCTATCGTTCATTGGTAATTGGCAACTTACGGGCATTTATGCCAAACAAAAACCCATACAAGATCAAACAAATGATGGTAATTATTGGGCATTGCGCCTTGCAAGTACACCCATTAACGGTCTTGAAGTTGCCATAAGTAGTAGTGGTTCGGATTTTTTAACCACGACTTCTTTTAAGCAAGCAACCCTCGATGAAAATATACAACAGACAGAACACCGCCTCAGTAGTATTGATGTTAAATATTCAACGAGCTTATTTAATCAACCGATTGCTGTTTACTCTGAATTAATGGGCAAAAGTAAAAGTGGCATACTACCCAGTTCGCCTTTTTATACCCTTGGTGTAGAAAGTTACTTTGGCAGTTCTGCACAATTAACTAAAGCATATTTAGAATATTCAAATACACAAGAGCTATGTGAGCTTGATTGTACTTACGGTAATAACTATCAAACATTACAGCAAGGTAGCTATACCCAAAAAAGCCGCCTTATCGGCTCGTCAACACCACAAAATAGTCAGTCATGGGTTCTAGGAGCACAGTACTTCTCACATGATGGCTTTGGAGCATATACAAAGCTACGCTATATAAGTGCTGAGTCAGTAATAGGTAATCTTAATAATCAATATTTAGTACAGCGTTTTAAACGCCTTCAACTTGAAACAGGCTATCAGCAAGGTGTATTTAATGGCCTGTGGAAAGTAGCTGGCTCAATTTATCAAGATGAATTAGGTGATGAATCAAACACCGATACAGCCCTTAAAACCAGCTGGGAATACCGCTTTTAAATATCTGTTTATAACGTTATTCGAGGCTGACTTTATTGTAGCCTCGAAATCACTTATACGCTTTAGTCAGCCCTAACAAATTCTTGTTGGTTAAAAGCACTATCAACATCTGAACCCCATAAAATTGATAGCTTCTCTATACCCCCCCAAAACCACTCGTGTTGATAGTGCAGAAGATACTAAGTATCAACAATATACGTCGCTACATATAAGAACATGTGACAATTTTATGTAGAGTTTTACAGGATGGTTTTAAGAAAGCTTCTTAATGAAAGTCCCAACGCATAGGCCGGTAACTTCGCCAATAAAGATTTACACAGACTGATTTGTAAACGTGCTACTAGCACTATATTTTGACTTGCCGGTATTTTTTGACTTTTTCATTGTGATGAAGTGAGCGAGCATTTAACTGTATTTATACTAAACGAATAAATACCCCATAATATCCAAGGTTCAGGATTTTTAATTAAATGTATAGCATAATACATTAAGAGATATAGAACTGAATTAATAGATAGGCCAACTATTAAGCATAAAATGAAACTAGATCGGGAGAACAGGTCATACCAGACAGATAAAGATATAAAAAAACGCACAGGGATAACCGTACGTCTTTTATATCCAGGGATTTTAAGCCACGTTTTTACACGGGATCTCCGTACTATTACTTGGCCTCAAAATATATTCCATTGCGACTTCATCACAATTATGTTTGCGTAAACACAGTTCACAATCTTTCATTACCTTTTCAGGTAAGCTTTCTTTAGTGCAGAATGTGAAACCTTGTTTTTCAAAGAAATCAGGTACTCGCGTCAAAACAATAATACGGTTTAGGGCCAGCTTTTTGGCTTTTCCTAATAAGTGTTCAACTAATTGCCGACCCTGCCCGCTGACGCCCGTTTCAGGGTCGATGCCTAGTGAGCGTATTTCAGCAAGTCCCGTGTCATATATATAAAGTGATGCACACCCTGCCACTTTAGAATTAACCTCAGTAATAGCAAACTCATTAATCGAGTGCACCATATCACTTTTAGCACGCGGTAAGTTTTCACCTGCGGTTGCCCAGTGCTGAATTAATTTAGCTATCGATTCAACATCATCTAAGTTAGCGTCACGCACTAATATTTGCTGTTTTTTTTTGGCGCTTTTAACTGCTAAACTCACTTGCTCTAACGATGTGCCGCCCAATGCTTGGCGAGCTTTTATACAAGCGTCTATTTCTAATACAGGATATACATCTTTCTCAAAAATACTATGCACAGATTTGAATTGTTCTAAACTTAAATCTTCTAAGTTATTCCCTTGAGCAATAGCCATTTGTACAAGTACACCAACAATGTGATGGCCTTCTCTAAACGGAATACCTTTGGCAACTAGGTAATCAGCTAATTCAGTCGCATTAGAGTGACCTCCTTTAGCCGCAGCAAGTGTACGCTCGCCATTAACTTTTACACCTTTAATACACGCTTGTGCCATGTGTATACACGCAAGCCACGTTGGCATTGCGTCAAACAGACCTTCTTTGTCTTCTTGCATATCTTTATTATAAGCAAGCGGCAATGCTTTTAAGGTCATGGTCATGCTGCTGAGTGCACCAAAAACACGCCCTGTTTTACCACGAATAAGCTCAAGTGCGTCTGGGTTTTTCTTTTGTGGCATCAGTGATGAGCCTGAAGTTACATTATCTGCAAGCTCTATAAATCCGGCCTCACCTGAATTATAAAATATCAAATCTTCGGCCATACGCGATAAATGGATCATCGAAATCGATGCGCAACTTAAAAGCTCAACCACAAAATCACGGTCTGAAACAGCATCTAAACTATTTTTAGTTGCGCCGCTAAAGCCTAACTCTGTAGCCAGTGCTTGACGGTCAATTGGGTAAGCAGTACCCGCTAATGCACCACTGCCTAGTGGGCTGTAGTTTAATCTTGCTTTGGCATCACTTAAGCGGCTTTCATCACGCTCGATCATTTCAACGTACGCCATACACCAATGACTGAATAGTAAAGGTTGGGCGCGCTGTAAATGAGTATAGCCCGGAAGAATAGTGCCAAGCTCTCGCTCAGCAAGGCTAATAAACTCGCCTTTAAGTTGTGCTAATGCCTCAAGTAGGTGATCCGCGGTATCACGACACCACAGTCTAAAATCAGTCGCTACTTGGTCGTTACGGCTGCGTCCAGTATGTAGTTTTTTAGCTAAATCACCGACTTTTTCAA
The DNA here is from genome assembly GCF_052376275.1 of Pseudoalteromonas sp. AOP7-A1-14. NCBI lineage: Bacteria > Pseudomonadati > Pseudomonadota > Gammaproteobacteria > Alteromonadales > Pseudoalteromonadaceae > Pseudoalteromonas > Pseudoalteromonas sp. AOP7-A1-14. Next base: position 4,421 of record NZ_JBQSVO010000109.1, read on the forward strand.
TTAGTGCAGCTTCAACATGAGAATGAATGTCTTCTGCACCTGAAGTCGCAACCGCTTGTGGATTCGCTTTTACTTCGTCTAATAACTCATAAAGTGCTGCAACTAACGTTTTATGCTCTTCATTACTCAAAACATCAACTTGCTTTAAGGCGCCAGCCCATGCGACAGAGCCAATAATGTCTTGCTCTGCTAGTTGATAATCAAAGGGAAGTGAGTCGTTAAATTGCTTAAACGCCTCATCTGGACCCGTAGAAAAACGCCCGCCCCATAATGCCATTAAATCTCTCCAAACCCTTAAATGACTCCGCTGCGCCTTATTAATAAAGCACAGCGGAGCTAAATTAAATTACTTTTTCGTCATCGCTGAAATTCTGCTTGAAAGCGAGAATAAACGAATAAACCCTTCAGCATGCGACTGGTCATAAACATCGTCCGCCCCAAAGGTTGCAAAGTCTTCACTGTATAAGCTATTTGGTGACTTTTTCTGAATCGCTGTCACTTGACCTTTGTAAAGCTTAAGTACCACCTCACCTGTTGCAAGGGTTGAAAGTGCTTCGGCTCCCGCTAAAATTGAATCTTTAAGCGGTGTGAACCAACGACCATCGTATAAAAGGTGCGAAAACTCGCCGCCTAGTACTTCTTTCCACTTACGGCTTGATTTATCAAGCACTAGCTCATCAATAGCTTGCAATGCAGCCATCATTACTGTGCCACCTGGAGTTTCATAACAACCACGAGATTTCATACCCACTAAGCGGTTTTCAACAATATCAACACGGCCAATGCCATGAGGTGATGCAATATCATTAAGCTTAACTAAACAGTCATACGGCTTAAGTTGCTCACCATTAACGGAAACTATTTCACCTTCAACAACGTTAAGAGTCACTAGCTCTGATTCATTGGGTGCTTGTTCTGGTGAATTAGTCCACGTCCATACTTGCTCACTAGGTTGACACCAAGGGTCTTCAAGCTCGCCCCCTTCATGAGAAATATGCCATGCATTGGCATCACGGCTATAAATTTTAGTCGCGGATGCAGAACAAGGAATATCACGATCTGCTAAGTAATCAAGTAATGACTCACGGCTTGTTAAGTCCCATTCACGCCATGGCGCAATTACTTTAAGTTCAGGCGCAAGCGCTGCGAAACAAGACTCAAAGCGTACTTGGTCATTACCTTTGCCCGTACAACCATGAGAAAGCGCATCAGCACCCACTTTACGTGCAATTTCAACTTGTGCTTTAGCAATTATAGGTCGAGCCATTGAGGTACCTAACAAATAAGTGCCTTCGTAGATTGAACCCGTTTTAAGAGTCGGATAAATGTACTCACTGACCATTTCATCCTTTAAATCTACGACATAACATTCAGAAGCCCCTGAGGCGATAGCTTTTTCTTCAACACCCTCTAGCTCTTCAGCACCTTGGCCGACATCGGCTACAAACGCAACAACTTCACAACCGTAGTTTTCTTTTAACCATGGCACGATAGCCGACGTATCTAAACCACCAGAATAGGCTAATACAACTTTTTTAATAGAACTCATTGGTGATACCTTACACAAAATTTGGATTTAATAACGAAACAAGCAGAGCGTTTTGCGCATGCATACGGTTTTCTGCCTGTTGTATAATTTTTGACGCCGGGCCATCCATTACTTCAGAGGTAATTTCAAACTCCCGATGTGCAGGCTGACAATGCAATACAGTGTCAGCTCCTGTTTGTTCAAGTAATGCTGTATTTAATTGATACGGCATATACTTTTCTTTAACTAGATCAAGTGGCGTTTCATCGCCCATTGACACCCACGTATCAGCATACACCGCATTACAGCCAACGGCGGCTTCAACACGGTCGCTTACCATTACTGATGCACCATTCATTGCCGCAATTTGTTCTGCTTGCTTTAAAATTTGTGCATCAGGTGAATTACCTTTAGGGCACACCGCTACAAAATCAGTACCCAATGTCGCAGCCAATAACATTAACGAGTGAGTCACGTTATTACCCTCACCTAAGTAAGCAAGTTTTAACTGACTAACATCACCGTACACTTCTTGTAGGGTTAAAAAGTCAGCAAGTGCTTGGCATGGGTGATATAAGTCACACAAGCTATTGACCACAGGGACACTTGAGAATTCAGCTAGCGTGGTTAACGTTTTATGCTGATATACCCGCGCGACAATGCCATCAGCCCAACTTGCAATATTCAATGCAAAATCTTTAACTGATTCGCGTGCGCCCATGGCGCCATTTTGCGAGTCTAAATAAACCGCATGGCCACCTAACTTATTAATACCAATATCAAACGACAAACGTGTACGTAAGCTTGGTTTTTCAAATAAAGTAACCACTGACTTGCCCGCTAATGCTTGGCTAAAATCAACTGGGTTTGCTTTAATTTTTTGCGCTAACTCAAGTAGTTTAAGTGCGCCTTGTTGGTCCAGTTCTAGACCTGATAAAAAATGATTAAACATGTAAAACCTATGGTGTAATTTTTGTTCCAACGTGCTCGCCAATAAGAAGAGCCGCTAAGTTTTCTGGCTTTTGCCAACTCGAAATGTATACACCGCGTCGTAAATGCTGGGCAGCAAGAAGGCTAGTCTTAACTTTAACCTCCATTCCGCCCAAAATGACTCCGTCTGCAATTAATGTATTGATCTGATTTGTATCCAATTGATGAAGCGGTTGCTTATTAGCATCAAGCACGGCCTCTACATCGGTCATAAAAATAACTTCTGCATCTAACTCCTTTGCTATTGCTGCCGAGGCTTCATCAGCATTAACATTATACCATTGGCCATCTTCACCAAAGCCAACAGAGCTAACTAATGGCAAACGTCCTTGCTCTAAAAGGCTAGGAATAATACCAGGCTCGCCACTGGTACATTGACCGACCTGCCCTAATGCTTTTAGCTTTTGCGAAGCAATAACTCCTGCTTCATATAAACTAAGTCCTACAGGTTTATGGCCTGCAACAATTGCTTGGCTCATTAATTGTTTATTAGCACAGCCTGCCAGCGCACCGACTATATAAGGCATTTGCTCTTTTGGACTAATACGTAAACCTTGGTGCTTAGCACTAGCAAAACCTGCATCAGTAAGGCACTTATCAACTAATGATCCACCGCCATGAACAATAACAAACTGCGCTTGGGTTTGTTTAGCCAATACTTCAAACAACGCTTTTGCGGCATCTTCTGTATTGAGAACCGCACCACCGAGCTTAATGACCCATGTTTGCATTACTTACACCCTTTAAGCCTGTGCTATGGGGTAAGCCCATAGCTAAATTAATACACTGAACTGCTTGGCCGGCAGCGCCTTTTAATAAGTTATCAATTGCGGCCATTACAATAAGTTGCGTTCCTTGTTGCTGCCATGCAATATCTACAAAAGGTTGTTTAGCCACCCCTTTAATTGACGGGACTTTATTGCCGAGCAATCTAATTAATGGTTCATCAGCCAATACTTTATAAGCTTGCGTAACTTGTTCAGTTGTTACACCTGCTTTTAACTGCACGTAAATTGTTTCTAAAATACCCCGAGGGAAATTCCCTAAATGCGGTGTAAACAACACTTTATGACCTAGATGTAGCTCAATTTCAGGACTGTGGCGATGCTTAAATAATCCATAAGGTGTTAAGGATACTTCACAAAAATGAGTACCTACACTTGCTTTACGACCCGCCCCTGTAACACCTGAAACCGCATTAATAATAATCGGCTGTTCGGCCAAAAAACCAGCTTGTTGTAGCGGCTTTAAAGCATTAAGTGCTGCAGTTGGATAACAGCCTGCCACTGCAATTAACTTCGCTTTAGCAATTGCATCGCTGTTCCACTCAGCAAGACCATAAGCTGCATCAGCGAGTAGCTCGGTATGTTGATGCTCAAAACCATAATAGGTTTTATAATCTTCATTACTACTTAAACGATAACCACCGGATAAATCGAAAACCTTCTTACCCATGGCTAAAAAGCGTGGAGCTAAATCAACACTTACTTTATGGTCGGTGCATAGACATACAAAATCAGCTGAATTTTCAATGTCGTTATATGCGCTTTCGCCCAACGGTAATAAAGGCGAATCAAGCAAACCAAGGTGCTCTGGATACAAATCGCTTAATAATTTATTTTTATCTAAGCTTTGCTCAGAAACATAACAACCACTTAACGTTAATTGTGGGTGCTTAGCCACTAAACTGGCTAATTCTGCGCCGCTATAACCACTTGCGCCAATAATTACTACTTTCATTCGTTACTCTTTTTTGGTTTTGTTACATCATAGAAATTCAAATCAGGTTCGATAACACGTAAACAGGCTATCTTAAGTAATGAAATCAGTTTATCGTCGTTGTGTGAACATAGCGTTACTTAATATATTTATGCTTAAAAAGTGAATTGATATTCATCATAAATACTTTTATATTGTTATGCAATTAGAATGAATGATTATTTTGGAATTTTTTATGCCTTTACCGTCTTTTTTGTCCATGTATCAGCAATTAATTGCAGCGCCTTCAATTAGTGCTATGGATGAGTCATTAGCAATGACCAACAAAGGAGTAATTGATTTACTCGAAAGTTGGTGCACCGAACTTGGTTTTGAGTGTGAAATTACAGAGTTAGCAGGCCCAAAAGGCCGCTTTAATTTACTTGCTAAGCGTGGCCAAGGTGATGGTGGTTTAATGCTCGCCGGTCACACTGATACAGTCCCTTTTGATGATAGCCGCTGGAACTACAATCCATTTAAGTTAAGTGAACATGATAATAAATTATACGGTTTAGGTAGTATTGATATGAAAGGCTTTTTTGCTTTTGTATTACAAGCAATCAGCGAGCTTAACGAAAGCGAACAAAACCAACCTATTTTAATTTTAGCAACCGCCGATGAAGAAACCACGATGGCAGGCGCTCAGCAAATTTGTAAACACCCGAACTTAAAACCAGCGCGCTGTATTATTGGTGAACCTACTGATATGAAGCCTGTATTCACTCATAAAGGACATATGAGTTCGGCGATTCGGGTAATTGGTCGTTCGGGTCATAGCTCAGATCCTGAACGCGGTTTAAACGCAATTGAAGTGATGCATAAAGTCACTTCAAAGCTATTAATACTTAAAGAAGAATTAAAGAATAAATATTCAATTGAACATTTTGTTATACCCTACCCGACTTTAAACTTGGGTCACATTCATGGTGGCGACAATGCAAACCGTATTTGTGGTTGCTGCGAAATGCACATTGATATGCGCCCATTGCCTGGTTTAAGTGTGCAAGAACTACAAGCTATGCTACTTAATATAGCCAGCGAAATTAACAACCAATTCCCTGATGCGGTGAGTGTTATCGATATGCACGAACCCATCCCGGCCTTTACTGGTAGCACAGACTCAGCACTAGTAAAACTGGCTGAAAAAATATCAGGCGAACAAGCAATTGCTGTAAATTACTGCACTGAAGCACCATTTATTCAGCAATTAGGCTGTGAAACGATTGTTATGGGTCCCGGTTCAATCAACCAAGCACATCAACCAGATGAGTTTTTAGCGATGGAAAAAATTAAACCATCGCAAGCTATTATTAGTGAAATGATAAAAGCGAATTGTTTTAGTGAATAAATAACAACATTATTGGTGTTATGTCACCATGACACCAATATTTTTAATTCATATATTTACTAAGATACTTTTTAAATACCGGGTCTGATTTAGCGAGCTCTTTTTGCTCCACTAATATGTCTTTTAAAATTTGACCCGATGTCAATGGGTTAGCCAGTACCACTCTAAATACTACCGTCGGCTGATAATCGTATTGCTCAGGCGTTAGTCGAGTACGTGATACAAACGATCGGCCTGCTTCACGTTGGCGTTTTTGCATGCTGGCGGTAAAGCGATTTAAGGAGGCAAAAATATCAAGGCGAGTTTGCGGATCGGCTTGCGCTATTTTTTGCTTAATTTGCTTGGGCACATAACGATAGGTTAATAAACATAACTCAGGTTCAGAAATAAGCTCAAAATCATCCTCGCCTTTAATTAAGTCGGCAAAATAATGCGCTTTATTAATTGAGCGATCTATTAGCATTTCATAACCTTTACGGCCAATCACTCGCAGACAAGCATGTACTAACATTGCCATACCTGGGCGGCTACCTTCAAGGGTATGACTGCCTAAATCTTTTGAGCCTTTACGTAAAATATACTCAGCATGGTGTTCAATAGCATCGGCTGCGGCCGGGTCTTTAAATAGCACTAACCCTGCCCCCATTGGTACATACATTTGTTTGTGGGCATCAATGGTGATTGAATCAGCTCGTTCAATGCCTTTAAGAAGTGGTCGATAAGTTTGTGAAAGTAACGTTGCCCCCCCCCATGCAGCATCAACATGAAAATGACAACCTAGCTCTTCACTTAAGTCTGCCATTTCATCAAGGGGATCGATATTGCCAGTTTCTGTTGTACCTGCAACCCCTACTATCGACAATACTTTAATGCCTTCGGCTTGCAGCGCTAATGCTTTTTCGCGCATCGCACTGACATCCACCTTATTGCTATTACCAGTTTTGATTGCCACAATATTATCGCGGCCAATCCCTAGCAAGTCGACTGTTTTACCGAGTGAATAATGGCCACGCTCAGAAACTAATACCGCTAACCCTTTGTAGCCATAATGCAGCATGGCACTAACGAGTCCTTGTGAGCCAATACCTTTAAATTCACCATCGGCTTTTAAAAGTCGGTTACGGGCAATCCATAAAGCGGTAATATTTGCGACCGTACCACCTGAGCAAAATGCCCCTAAAGAGGTTTTAGCACTGTGCATACATTTACTATAAAAATGATCCTCACGACCATATGCCAAATGATGCATCATACCAAGTACTTGGCGTTCAAGTGGGGTAAAGGCTTTTGACGTTTCTATTTTTACGAGGTTTTGATTCAACCCCACCATCAATTTAGAAAGTGGTAGAACAAAATGCGGTAATGCCGAGGTCATATGGCCAATAAAGCTTGGTGCAGCGGTATGTACTGAGTGAGCCACAAGCTGATCCATAATATCTTGTGCATAGACAGACACAAATGTAGGATCTTCAGGGATCACCGCTGATTGAAAGTCTTTTTCTATTTCATGTAAGGGCTTTTCAATCGCTGCAATATTTTCATTCAGAAACCCCGCTAAATTACTTGAAATTTCAAGCTCAATTTTACTTAACGTTGAATCAGGGGCTTCAGGTACAGTAAAAACTCGCTTCAAGGATTCTTTAGAGGCGACAGCACTACGCGTTTGTTCCATCTTCATACCTACTAAGTGTAACCCACGTTAAATACGCATTAATATAAAATACCGTGGCCACATTGTTTTCTATTAATGCGCTTAATTTTACTGTAATAGAGGTAAAATGTCTTGTAAAAAGCTATAAAAGCTAACGGCTACATGACAAAAAAAATGATATATTGGTGAATTATGCAGTGTTAGCATAAAAGTTATGGTGATTCAGTTACTCTCAAATATCAATACAATAAACCGCTTATTTATAGAGACGCAAAGCAATGATAAAAGGAAATTTACATACTAATTGGATCATCACCGGATTTATTGCTTTTTTTATTAGCTTGTTCAGTTATGTTTATTACACTTACCATACCGCTCGCGCTGAGATTATGCAGAGCGTTGATACTCGACTGCTCAATGCCGCAGTGACCGTTAAACATATTTTAGGCAGTGACTATCATACTCGCTTAGATAAAAAAGCAATTAGCTTTTTAGAGTATCAAGCTAAAAGCCGTAAACTCTCTGAATTTGCTAACGCCTTAGATATCGCCTATGTGTATGCAATGGTAATACGCGATGAACAAGTGCACTTTAGCGCATCAAGCTACACCCAAGCCGATCAGCATACAGGAAAAGTAACCCAGCTACTGGATTTATACCCAGAAGCAACTAAAGCTAATAGAGGTGCTTTTTATTCTACCGAGCCAGTATTCGAGGTATCTCAAGATCAATGGGGGCACTTTAAAAGTATTTTTGTGCCTTTTACTGATAAAAACGGGACGACTTATTTAACAGGTGCTGATATAACAATTTACGAC
>NZ_JBQSVO010000110.1:0-12254 GCF_052376275.1 Pseudoalteromonas sp. AOP7-A1-14
AACCGCCAATAAGGCGGTTTCTTTAAATGATGGTGGAGAGATAGGGATTTGAACCCTAGAGGGGCTATAAACCCCTGCCGGTTTTCAAGACCGGTGCATTCGGCCACTCTGCCATCTCTCCGTACGGCGCGAATGATAGTGTTTAAGGAAGTTGTTGTAAACCCCTAAAAGACAATTAAGATAAAATTGCTGATTATTAGTAATATTGCTTAGGTCTTTTAGCTATCCATGAGCAAATCAAACAAACTAATAAACTAAATGTAGTAAAACTGATTGCTTGAAAGATCACATCAAACTTATTTAAATCATCGCTTGGTATAATAACCAATACAAATGCTGGTAGTACACTAACTAAAGAAACATAAAGACATACCTTAAATGCACGACCAAAATCAAAGCGTTTTGTACGCTGCATCCACAAAGTAAGTAATCCCAGTACACCAAACGCTGATATCGCAATAAAGTGTGGTGTTTTAGTACTCATAGCAATATAGAGTGTAATCACAGCACCGACCATGCCCCATAATGACCATGCCCACCACTTCTCTTTTTCTTGTAAAAATAAATTGCCCATCATTCTCGTCTTCTTTATCGTTTTTTTTATAAGACTTCCCATACACTAACAAAAAACAACCGATTAAAAAACAAACTGAAGAAGAATTATTTACCACTGCATCCTAGCGCTTCTTACAGCATTAAGCGTTAACTTATAAAAAATAACACTGCCAACCTTAATGCCGTCTGACTACTGAAAAGCTCAATAGTTCACTATTGTGATCACAAAGAGGTAAAAAAGTCACCGACTTGATGACGAGTGGGTTTAGTGCAATCAACCACCGCTGTGCCAAGATATAAATAGCCGACTATTTCATCACATTCAGCCAAGCCAAGCGCCGCTTTAACTCCACTACTTTGAGCAAAGTAGCCGGTACGCCAAATACCATCAAGGCCTTGTGCAAAAGCGGCCTGTTGCATCGTCAGTACGCTGCAACCAGCGCTTTGTACTTGCTCTATACGCGGTACTTTTGGATGTTCTTGGTATTTAGCTATCGCGATAATGACCATAGGTGCTCTATGTGGCAAGTCTTTAGCCCGATTTATCACTTTTTCAGGCTGTTGCTCATCAACCGCGCTTTGATAAAAAATTTCACCAAGGCGATCACGACCTTCATCTTCAACAATAATAAACTGCCAAGGAGATAAACCACCATGATCGGGGACTTTTAAAGCAGCTTGTTTAATAATGGCTAATTGCTCCTCACTTGGACCAGGAAAAGAAAGCTTAGCTGTGGATTGACGGGTTAATAAAAGCTCGATAGCGTCCATAAAATTACTCTGAAGAAAAAACATTAGCATAACATCAATTATAAACGGTAGAAATCGTCGCTTAAAAAGGCAAGATTAATTTTGATACGAAACGCTAGCAATAGAAAAAATAACAGCCTGAAAAGATTATTATTGCTTTCATACACGCATTTAGCTGATGTAAATTGTATCTAAACAACAAGCATGTTTGCTTGATGAGCTTTAGAGGCGAACCTATAGGCATATAGTTCGTCACCTATAAGCTGCCCATACGTTACTCATCATTTATTTCTATTCATTAAACCAACTTTTAGTATTCAATAACTTACCCAAGCCTTTTAGAAGGCATAAGAAACGAGCCTCAACCTAGGCTAAGCTGATTAATTTAATAAATAGTTGCATTATATTGCTCTTGCGACTTGTAATGCTTCAAATATGGCTCGCTTAGCGTCAATAGCTGAAGCAAGCTTTGCACCACCTATAACGTATACGTTTGCTTTTCCTTGACTTGAAGCGATGATTTCATCGTTTGAAACTTGCCCAATACAGGCAATGACGGTATCAACGTTAAGTACTTTATGTTCGCCCGCTATTTTAATGGTTAAACCATTGTTATCAAATGACAAATATTCGCATTCAGCTATTTGGTTTACACCATGTTGCTTTGCAATTCGTCTATGTATCCAGCCGGTTGTTTTACCTAAACCACCACCAAAACGCCCTGCACTTCGTTTTAGCATATAGATTGTTCGAGGGTCTTTAACAGGGTTAGCTGGCTGCTCAATGCCCCATTGGGTTTTAAATTGTTCGATGGATTGGTTTTTATGTTCAGTTAGATAAGCCACCATATCAAAGCCAATCCCGCCAGCTCCCAGTATAGCGATTGATTGCCCAAGCTCAACGTCACCCCGAATAACCTCATCATAAGCCAATACCCGTTTGCCGTCAGAGCAAGCTATATTCGCTTCTCGAGGACGCACACCACTTGCAAAAACAACATCATTAAAATGACTTAACATATCATCTTGATAAGCTTTACCAAGCTCAACGGTGACTCCTAGACGTTTTAATTCATTCGTGTAATAAAGTAAAGTATGAATAAAATCTTCTTTACCCGGAATTTGCATAGCAAGATTAAACTGCCCCCCCATTTGCATCTTTTTATCTATCAAGGTTACTTTATGACCTTTTTGTGCAAGATAGCAACTTGCTGAAAGCCCCGCAGGACCGGCGCCCACCACTAATACACTTTTAGTTTTATGCGCTTGTTCAAGCGGATAATCAAGCTCATAACCTGCTTGCGGATTCACCAAACAAGTAGCTCTTTTGCCTTTAAATACATGATCTAAACAACCTTGGTTACAACCAATACAAATATTAATTTGTTCAAATTGCTTAGCTTTATATTTATTAAAAAAGTCAGGATCAGCTAATAATGGTCGCGCCATTGAAATCAAATCAGCTTCTTCATCAGCTAAAATTTGATTAGCAATATCGGGTGTATTGATCCGATTAACCGCGATAACTGGCACATTAATCACTGACTTTAGTCGCTTTGATGCTTCTTTATAAGCACCCGGCGGCACCATACTTGCGATAGTTGGTATTCGGGCTTCATGCCAGCCGATGCCGGTGTTGAATATATCAACTCCTGCTTGCTCAAGTGTCTTTGCCTGAATAGTAACGTCATCAGGAGTTGAGCCATCTGGAATTAAATCAATAACAGATAAGCGAAATATAATTAAAAACTCTTTACTGACTTTAGCTCTAACGGCTTTAACTATTTCAACCGCTAGACGCATACGGTTTTCTAAACTGCCACCAAACTCATCATTACGCTTATTAGTATACCCCGCCATAAACTCGTTAATTAAATACCCTTCGGAGCCCATTATCTCAACTCCATCGTAACCGGCTTTTTGTGCCATGCGAGCTGAGTGAGCAAAGTCTTTTATCGTTTTTTTAATACTTGAAAGTGACATCGCTTTTGGCTTATAGGGGTTAATAGGCGCTTTAATGGCACTTGGTGCTTGATTAAATGGGTGATACGCATAACGTCCAGCATGCAATAGTTGCAAGCAAATTTTCCCCCCATGTTGATGCACTACATCAGTGTAAGCCCGATGTTTAAAAACATCGTAATAGTTATTAAACGAAGAAGAAATCGGGGTGAGTTTACCGCGTAAATTAGGACTGTAGCCTCCGGTTATAATCATTCCAGTGCCGCCTTTTGCGCGGGCATCATAAAATGCACGTAAGCGTTTTCGATTATGCCAGCCTTCTTCAAGTCCGGTATGCATTGAGCCCATCACTAAGCGGTTACGTAATTGTGTGTGTTTTAATTCTAATTGTTGTTCTAACATCCTCTGCCCCAACTAACTGGTCTAACCTCTATACATTAGCGAATTTTGCTTGATTGGCAAGTAATAAGCAATAAAAGCCCTGGTAATTTATAATTAAAGTGCAAAATCACCACACAATAAAGTATATAAATACTTAGTTACGATTTAACAGTTAAGTTTTTTTTTATTCTAAGCTACTATGAATACAATGTTTAGGTAGTACCATAATTAAGGAATTATTTTGATTGCAAAGGTATTTAAAGGTTTATGGGCAGGAATTAACTTTTCTCGTCGATTAATATTGAATCTGTTGTTTTTAGTGATCGTGCTTATTATCATCGTTTCAATGTTTAGTGATGGCGATAAAGTTACAGTTGAAAACGGCTCTGTACTTAGGCTCAACTTAAACGGGCCTATTGTTGAAGAAAAAACTTATGTTGACCCGATAGAAGCAGCAATAAACGACGCGACAATGGATAGCGAGGCACCGAGCGAAATATTACTTGATGATATTGTTAAGGTTATCAATAAAGCCGCAAAAGATGACCGTATTACTGTACTGCTTTTAGACTTACAAGAAATGCCTAGTGCGCACCTTAATAAGTTAAAACGCATCACTAAGTCTATTGATAAGTTCAAAGCGACAGGTAAACAAGTCATCGCCAACGGCTATTATTATACCCAAGCACAGTACTATATTGCCGCACATGCCGATGAAGTATCTATGCATCCTTATGGTGGTGTCATGATTGAAGGTTATGGCATGTATCCGCTTTACTTTAAAGACGCTCTAGAAAAATTAGCCGTAACGCAACATATCTTTAGAGTGGGTACATTTAAGTCAGCCGTAGAGCCATTTATTCGTAACGACATGTCTGATGCAGCAAAAGAAGCAAATAGCGTTTGGTTAGGTGCTTTATGGCAAGAATATAAGCAAGATATCGCTCATGTTCGCCCATTTGATGAAACAAATTTTGATGAAACCATGGACGTTTACTTAGCGAAAATGAAAGCGGTTAATGGCGATTCAGGTCAATACGCACTTGATCATCAGTGGGTTGATTCATTAAAATCTAACCAACAAATTCGCCAACAATTAATTAAGCTTGTCGGCACTGAAGAAACCGGTAAAACATTTAAACAAGTGTCGTTTCGTGATTACTTAAGCTTGGTTAAGCCTCCTGTTGTTTTTGATAACCCAATGACTGAAAAAGTAGCTGTTGTTGTTGCTAGAGGCACGATTGTTGATGGCGAACGTAAAGCAGGTGAAATTGGTGGTGACTCAACAGCAGCGTTATTACGTAAAGCCCGCCTTGATGAAAAAGTAAAAGCAGTTGTACTACGTATTGATTCAGGCGGAGGCAGTATGTTTGCCTCAGAAGTTATTCGTGCTGAAGTACTCGCACTTAAAGCTGCTGGTAAGCCTGTCATTGCCTCTATGAGTTCAGTTGCAGCATCAGGTGGCTATTGGATTGCTTCAGCGGCTAACGAAATTTGGGCCGCACCTAGTACGATAACTGGTTCAATCGGCGTATTTGGTAGCTTTATGACCTTTGAAAACACAATGGCAAAACTTGGGGTTTACTCAGACGGTATTGCAACCACAGAAATGTCGGGCTTTTCGATTGCTCGTCCGCTTGATGATAAAATGGCTGAAATAATTCAACTTAGTGTCGAAGATGCCTACCAACGCTTTTTAGAAGTGGTAGGCGATGCCCGAAATATGACGCCAGAGCAAGTAAACAAAATTGCCCAAGGCCGTGTATGGATAGCGTCACAAGCACAAGAGCTTGGTTTAGTCGATAAGTTAGGCGATAAACAAGATGCTATCGACGCAGCCGCTGCTTTAGCTAAATTAGACTTGTTTGAAGTTAAAACGATTAAGCAAACACTGACCCCACAAGAGCAAATGATGCAAGACATTTTTGGCAATGTCTCATTAGGCGCCCTACTTGGCAGCCAGAAAAGTGCTGTTAGCTCGCTTGCAACCCAAGCTAATTTACAAAGCTTAGTTAAGGAGCTTGGCAGCGAGGTTGATAACTTAAAAGACTATAACGACCCGCAAGGTATTTATACCCGTTGCTTAGTCTGTAACGTGGTGCAGTAATCTTTCACTTGATGCTGTAATACATACAACTTAACGTTATACTAAGCCCAGTTTTTTTACTGGGCTTTTTTATGAAACGCAAACGTATTTATATCGCTTATACAGGCGGTACTATTGGCATGAAAAAATCGAGTCGCGGCTACATTCCTGCAAGCGGGTATTTAACCGAAACTGTCGTTAATAACGCTGAGTTTAATCGTGATGAAATGCCTTTATTTGATATACACGAATATGCACCATTAATTGACTCATCTGATATGTCTCCTGCACACTGGCAATTAATTGCAGACGACATTAAAAGTAAATACCAAGATTATGACGGCTTTGTGGTACTACATGGAACTGACACCATGGCATATACTGCATCAGCCTTATCATTCATGTTTGAAAACCTAACTAAACCTGTGATTGTTACCGGCTCACAAATTCCACTATCGCAACTGCGATCTGATGGCCAAGTGAACTTACTCAACGCCATGTACTTGGCTGCGAACTACCCTATTGCAGAAGTCAGCTTATTTTTTAACAATCAGCTTTTCCGCGGTAATCGAGCCACCAAAGCCCATGCTGATGGCTTTAATGCGTTTGCATCGCCAAACCTCGATCCTTTAGCGCTTTCTGGTATTAGTATTCAATTATTAAAAGGCCAATTAAGTCCTTACGTTGAGAATGAGCTACAAGTAACCAACATTACCCCACAGCCAATTGGTGTACTTTATTTATACCCAGGTATCAGTTCACAGGTAGTAAACAGTCTTGTAAACGATAATATTAAAGCACTCGTACTGTTAAGCTTTGGGGTGGGTAATGCGCCACAAGATCCAACCTTTTTAGATATATTATCAAATGCTAGCCAACGTGGAACAGTGATCATCAACCTCACACAATGTTTAAAAGGGCATGTAAATATGGGCGGCTATGCAACGGGCAATGCACTACTTAATATTGGTGTGTTCAGCGGTTACGACATGACTCTAGAAGCTTGCTTAACTAAGCTACATTACTTACTAAGTCAAAATTTAGAAATTGAAGCTATTCGCCATTTAATGCAAGACAACTTACGCGGTGAATTAAGTCGCTAAAGCTTAGCTTCGCGAAGTTTTATTAATTCCAATAAAAAAGGCACGCTAATTAGCGTGCCTTTATACTATTAAACAGTTAGTTCTTAACGAACCTTAGCATCTATCTCAACCAAGTCAGTTAAATGACATGATTCACCATTGTGAATTTTAATGCCATGCTCACCAAAGTAATCTCGCTGAGCCTGTACTAAATGCCCGTTACTCGGTGTTGTTAGCGTAGCTAAATAATTTTGCGTGGCACCTAATACAGGAAAAGCCAAACCAGTCATGACTGCTTGCCCGGTAATTTTGCGAAGTGCTTGCGACTCTTTTTCAAGAGTATCAATAAATTGAACACCCTCTGCAACACTGTCTAAGTAATCTGCTCGAATAATACAGCCTGCGCGCCAAGTCTGTAATGTTTTAGATAAATCTACTTTCCATTGATGAGTACGTGACGCCCCTTTGATAAGCGCTAACCCCTGACGGTAAGCTAATAAACTTGCAAGTGTAAACGCATCTTTAAGTTCATCTAAATCAATATCAACTTTGTTCGTTGATTTAGCCGCATAAGTCATCTCTTGTGCTGCAGTGGTATCACACACATTTGTTAAATGACGCGCCTGTACAGCAGCCACTAATGATGGCACAGCAATACCAAGTTCTAATGCATTTTGCGCAGTCCAAAGACCCGTGCCTTTAGCGCCAACTTTGTTATCAATTAAATCAACCAGTGGAATATTGTTTTTATTTTCAAGTGATAAAATATGGCTAGAAATAGAGAGTAAGTAGCTGTTTAATTGGCCTTCTGCCCATTGATTAAATATCTCAGCAACCTGCTGCGGAGTTCGGCCTGTGCCTATACGCAACAATTGGTACACTTCAGCTATTAATTGCATCAATGAATATTCAATGCCGTTGTGAACCATTTTCACAAAATGGCCGCTAGCTGATTGGCCAACACGTGCAAAACACGACTCGCCATTGTAACTTGCAGCTACTTTTTCAAACCACGGCTCAATACGGCCCCAACCACCTTCAGAACCGCTTGCCATCATGGCAGGTCCAAAACGGGCACCTTCAGCGCCACCAGAAATTCCCATTGTGGCAAATTCAAATTTGTTCTGGTATTTAAGTTTACGCGTAATACCATCTTTATAATTACTATTGCCACAATCAACGATAATATCATTACAATCGACGCCCGCTTCGACTAATTCATTACAAACGCTATCAACTAGCTCGCCTGCAGGAACAAGTAATAAAATAGAGCGCGGTGCTTCTAAACGCCTAACCATGTCTCTTAAGTCAGAAACAATGTGCAGCCTTTCGGCCATACCTTGAGATTTAGCACAACTTAATAATTCTTCACCCGCATGTGGGTTTTTGTCATAAGCGACTAGCGTTATCCCTTTTTCAATCAAGTTTAGGGCAATATTTTTCCCCATAACGCCTAACCCTACTAATGCAACTTGCATTTAGTGTCCTCCTCGGTAACAACTATTTGGTTAGTTAATGAACATATTTTTGCGCAGATTGCACCCAAACAGATTAAAAATTATACTTTGAGCCAGTTTGATGCCACGCTACGTACACTATCTGTACGTAATCTTGGCATTATATCAAACATCCCGAACGTCGTGGCAAAAATTTCAATCTTATGGTTTTAATTACAAGCACATTGACGGCGTCTGACACCGGTGTCATAATGGCAAAATAAGTTTTGTATAAATATTGGTAACTTAAAATTATTAAGTGTTTTATAAAATGACACTTTCCCTTATAAAGTGACTTTCAATTACTTAATTGAAAGTAAGAATAACGAAGATAACCCTCAATCTGCTTACCTAAGTAAGCCTACAGGAGAATTTGATGCTTAGACGCACAAAAATAGTCGCTACACTTGGACCTGCAACCGATCGTGATAACAACCTAGAAAAAATAATCAGTGCTGGTGCAAACGTAGTGCGTTTGAACTTCTCACATGGCGTAGCACAAGATCATAAAGACCGTGCTCAAGCTGTACGTGATATAGCTAATCGACTAGGCAAACACATTGCAATTTTAGCCGATTTACAAGGCCCTAAAATTCGTGTTTCTACCTTTAAAGAAGGCAAAGTAACGCTTGATGTTGGTGCTAAATTCATCCTAGACGCTAAGATGGAAAAAGGCCAAGGCGATGTTAATGCTGTCGGTATTGACTATAAAGAACTGCCACAAGATGTTTATCCTAGCGATCTATTACTTTTAAACGATGGCTTAATTCAATTAATTGTTGAAAAAGTTGAAGGCCACTTAGTGCACACCAGTGTTACTGTTGGTGGCGTTTTATCGAACAATAAAGGTATTAATCGTTTAGGTGGTGGTCTAACGGCCCCTGCCTTCACTGAAAAAGATAAAGAAGACTTAATAACTGCAGCAGAAATTGACGTTGATTATATCGCTGTTTCATTCCCTCGTAGTGGCGATGACATGCGTTATGTCCGCTCACTTGCTGAAGCAGCTGGCTCAAAAGCTCAGCTACTTGCAAAAATTGAACGTGCAGAAGCGGTAGAGACAACTGAAGCCGTCGATGACATCGTACTTGCCTCAGATGCAGTAATGGTTGCCCGTGGTGATTTAGGTGTTGAAATTGGTGATGCCGCATTAATGGGTAAGCAAAAATTAATTATCCGCCGTGCTCGCGCATTAAACCGTACTGTTGTTACTGCAACACAAATGATGGAATCAATGATCGATAACCCAATGCCAACTCGCGCAGAAGTTATGGATGTTGCCAATTCAGTTTTAGATGGTACAGATGCTGTAATGCTTTCTGCTGAAACAGCAGCCGGTGACTACCCAGAAGAAACCGTAGCAACTATGGCACGTGTTTGTTTAGGTGCTGAATCACAAAAAGAGACTCACGTTTCTAAGCACCGCGTAGATAGCCGTTTTTCATCTAATGCAGAGTCTATTGCTCTATCAGCCATGTATGCTGCAAATCACTTAGATTCCGTTAAAGCAATCGTTACGTTAACTGAGTCAGGTAGTACAGCAAAGCTTATGTCACGTATTAGCTCAGGCTTACCTATTTACTCACTGTCACGTCATGCAAGTACGCTGGGTCAAAGCGCCCTTTACCGTGGTGTTTACCCGGTATTTTTTGACTCAACAAAGTGCGAAAAAGACAGTATGGTTAAAGATGCGTTAAACACGTTAGTTGCTGCTGGTTCATTACACTCTGGTGATACCGTTATCATTACTCATGGTGATGCAATGGAAACCGTTGGTGCAACAAATACTATGAAAATTGTTACTGTAGCCTAGGCGACAGATTAACAATAAAAAACGCGAGCAGAGGCTCGCGTTTTTTATTTTAAAAGCGTTACCTTAGCAACATCTATTATTTGACCACTAAAGTTAGTGCTAAATACTCACTTATTAACTAGCTAGCGCTGCTTTAACTTTATCTCGATAGCTGCGACTGACTTTAAGCTCTTGACCATTATCTAACACTAACAAGTACTCACCACTTACCTGCGTGACTAATTTACTAATTTGCTTAGTATTGACAATCGCACTGCGATGTACACGCACAAATAACTGAGGGTCGAGCTCTTGTTCAAGTTCTTTCATCGTTTTGCGTAAAATATGTGTTTGCCCGTCTTGGCAATGAAGGCACATATAATCACCCGCCGCATCAACCCATTGCATCGTCGCTACAGGCACTCGAATAATTTCACCTTGATCTTTAACAGCCAACGATTCTGGGTAACGACGATCTGATAACGTATCACCAGTAGCTAATTTCTTTAAAATTTCTTCACAGTTATTTCCGGTGATCCCGGCAACAAAACTGGCTAGTTTCTTTTTATGGGCATTGTCTTGTTGCGTCTTTAAATAGGTATGCACTTTTTCTACCGCCTGTTTTAGTCTGTCGTCATCGACTGGTTTAAGAATATAATCTAAAGCATGGATCTCAAATGCTTTGACCGCGAATTGGTCAAATGCCGTAACAAACACAATAGCCGGTAATACTCTAATACTCTTGCTTAAAGCACGAGCCACTTCGAAACCATTCATACCCGGCATTTGAATATCTAAGAAAACTAAATCTACATCTCCTGTTTGGCATGCATCTATCGCTTCTTGGCCTGAGCAGCAAAGCTTTACAACTTCGATATCATCAAAATCTTCGAGCCTCACTGCCAAACCTTTTCGTGCTAATGGTTCATCATCAACGACTAGGGCTTTAATTTTGTTCATTTTTCACAGCCTCTTCAAACGGAACTCGAAGGTTCACTTTTAGACCACTTGGCGTGTTGTGCGATAACACAAAAGAATAATTATTTTCATACAAGGTTTTTAAACGATCTTTTGTATTTGCCACACCCACACCTTGTGAGTTAACTAATTGACCATCTTTTAATTCTGTACCTGGACCATTGTCACCTACTTCTAATAAAAGCTCATTAGCAAAAACTTGTGCTTTAATGTCAATCATCCCCCCTTGCGCTAAATGTGCAATGGCGTATTTAATTGAATTTTCAATCAGCGGTTGCAATATTAAGCTCGGTACTAAAGCATTTTTGGCTTTGTCACTCACTTCAATATTAACTTTTAAACGCTCATCAAACCGTACCCGTTCAATTTCAAGGTAAAGCATCAGTGCATGCAGCTCTTGCTCTAGTGGCACTTTCTTTATTGGGTCTGTATTTAAGGTATAGCGTAAAAACTCACTAAGCTTAGACACCATCAAATTAGCATCTTTATTTTCTTTAACCAAGATTAAGGTCGAGATCGCATTGAGTGTATTGAATAAGAAATGAGGATTAAGCTGATAGCGCAGCATTTTTAACTGTGCTTCATGGGCCATTGTAGTCGCTTTTAATGCTTTTTGACGCTCGCTTTGCAACAATTGGTAGTACTTAATACCAAAATACAAACCACTCCAGCATAAAATTATGTAAACTGAATCTAGACCCTGCTGAAAATAATAAAACCATTCGTTTGGTCTGTAGCCATGACGATAAATTTCCCACAGGTTAAATTTTTGAACGACGGACCACAGGGTGCCTGTTGCATACGATGCACTAAATACTACCAGCATCAATACCCATGGTGATGAATTCCACACCTTTCGATACATATAGCGCAGCGGCACGGTCATTAAGCAGCCTGCATACGCATTGAGCACAATTACAAATACGTAAATATCACGCATTTCAAATACTTTTGAGCCAATGTAATTTACCAGTGCATAGCCAATCCACCCCGCTATCTGTAATACCCAGAAAAAACGCTGACGGTTATCGACTAACGATTGCCAATTCAAAATAATCAGTTACCTTAATTGTTTGTCGGTATTATATCGGGTTATTAACGTATTGATCACTACCGCCCACCTTATATTTTAACAAGCTTACCGCAAAGGCGGTCTGATTTTTAAACAGCCAC
>NZ_JBQSVO010000111.1:0-12083 GCF_052376275.1 Pseudoalteromonas sp. AOP7-A1-14
GTTAATAGTAAAGTCAGTATCTGCTAATAAAGGCCCGACAAAGTTAGTGCTTATAGAAAGTAAACGACGGCTTTGATCTACCTGTTGACGAACCGCTTGATACAATAATGCAGCTGATAACCCCCCAAAAGCTGTTCTGCCCTGGCACCAATTAGCTGGAAATTGCATAGACGTTGATGACGATTCTGGTGATAATTTGCCTATTTGTGCTGCTCGTTCTAGTAATTGTTCAAAGTGCATAACACTTCCTTTTAAAGTATTTGTGTTTTTATAGCACACAAAATCTTGTCAGACCAGTTGTCGGCGGAGACAAAAACAGGCTAAAAACTGGCAATCCACATACTTTGTAAGGCTATTTGCAAAATAAATTACAAAAAATGCCTTTTTTTTTATTTTTACAGTTGAATTCAGTATCTGGCATCCCTATTAACTAGTCATCGAACGTAATAATGAATTTGAAGTTGGAGAATATTCATGGGTAGAATTATTGGAATTGACTTAGGTACTACTAACTCTTGTGTAGCAGTACTAGACGGTGATAAAGCACGCGTAATTGAAAACGCGGAAGGCGATCGCACAACACCATCGATCATTGCGTATACGCAAGACGGTGAAACCTTAGTTGGTCAGCCGGCTAAACGACAAGCAGTGACAAACCCAACTAATACAGTATATGCAATTAAGCGTTTAATTGGTCGTCGTTTTGAGGACGAAGAAGTACAACGCGATATCGGCATCATGCCATTTCAAATTATCAAAGCTGACAATGGTGATGCTTGGGTAGAAGCCGGCGGTGAAAAACGCGCAGCTCCTCAAGTTTCAGCTGAAATTTTGAAAAAAATGAAAAAGACTGCCGAAGATTTCTTAGGCGAAGAAGTAACAGCAGCAGTAATCACTGTTCCTGCTTACTTTAATGATTCACAACGTCAAGCAACTAAAGATGCTGGCCGTATTGCAGGTCTTGAAGTTAAACGTATCATCAATGAGCCTACTGCCGCTGCACTTGCTTACGGTATGGACAAAAACAAAGGTGAAAACGTTGTTGCAGTATACGACTTAGGTGGCGGTACTTTCGATTTATCAATCATTGAAATTGATGAAGTAGAAGGCGAGCATACATTTGAAGTACTTGCGACTAACGGTGATACACACTTAGGTGGTGAAGATTTCGATAACCGCGTTATCAACTACCTAGTAGCTGAATTCAAAAAAGACCAAGGAATTGATTTAAAAACTGATCCTTTGGCGATGCAGCGTGTTAAAGAAGCTGCTGAAAAAGCTAAAATTGAATTATCATCAGCGCAATCTACAGAAGTTAATCTTCCATATGTAACGGCTGATGCTAGTGGTCCTAAGCACATGAACGTGAAACTAACACGTGCCAAGCTAGAGTCGCTAGTTGAAGACTTAGTAACTAAGTCAATTGAACCACTTAAGCGTGCACTTGCTGATGCTGATTTATCAGTAAATGATATCAACGACATTATTCTAGTGGGTGGTCAAACACGTATGCCACTAGTACAGAAAACGGTTGCTGATTTCTTTGGTAAAGACCCACGTAAAGACGTTAACCCTGATGAAGCTGTTGCAGTAGGCGCGGCAATTCAAGGTGGTGTATTAGCTGGTGACGTAAATGATGTATTATTACTAGACGTTTCTCCGTTATCACTAGGTATCGAGACTATGGGCTCGGTAATGACAGCACTAATTGAGAAGAATACGACGATTCCTACTAAGAAATCGCAAACTTTCTCAACAGCAGAAGATAACCAATCTGCAGTAACAATTCATGTGTTACAAGGTGAGCGTAAACGTTCAAGCGATAACAAGTCTCTAGGTCAATTTAACCTAGAAGGCATTCGTCCTGCACAACGTGGTACTCCACAAATCGAAGTAACATTTGATGTTGATGCGGATGGTATCTTACATGTATCTGCTAAAGATAAAGATACAGGTAAAGAGCAAAAAATCACGATTCAAGCATCTTCAGGTCTAAGCGATGATGAAGTTGAAAAAATGGTTCGTGACGCAGAAGCACATGCTGAAGACGATAAGAAATTTGAAGAGCTAGTAGCTGCTCGTAACCAAGGTGATGCAATGGTTCACGGCACGCGTAAGCAAATCGAAGAAGCGGGCGATGCGTTACCAAGTGAAGACAAAGAAGCGATTGAAGCGGCTGTTGTTGACCTAGAAGCAGCAATTAAAGACGGCGATAAAGAAGAAATCGAAGCGAAAACACAAGCGCTTGCTGAGAAATCTCAAAAGCTAATGGAAATTGCGCAAGCGAAAGCCCAACAAAGCGAAGGCGACGCGGGTGCAGAGCAACAAGAATCAGCTAAGCAAGATGATGATGTTGTAGATGCAGAGTTCGAAGAAGTAAAAGACGACAAGTAATTGTTGTTACCGCTTCTGCCTAGCTTAAATTATGGTGCGAGCCACGGATTTAAGTTAGGATGAATGATTGAGGCGCGTAAGCTAATAGCTTGACGCGCCTTTTGCATGTATATAGATGGTAAATTGGTATAAGTCGATATCATTTATCGGTTTATCAAACAGCGATATGAATGAGTAAAATCAATCATGCTGTAGCAAGAAAAGAGTAGTGTGATAGATATGTCAAAAAGCGATTATTATGAAGTTCTCGGCGTAAGCAAAGATGCGAGTGAACGAGACATCAAAAAAGCGTATAAACGCTTAGCGATGAAATATCATCCAGACCGTACCGCGGGTGATAAAGATCTTGAAACAAAATTCAAGGAAGTAAAAGACGCATACGAAGTACTTACCGATCCGCAAAAACGCCAAATGTATGACCAATACGGCCATGCAGCATTTGATCAAAATGGCGGTGGCGGCCATGGTGGTTTTGGCGGCGGTGGCCAAGGTGACTTTGGTGACATCTTTGGTGACGTGTTCGGTGATATATTTGGCGGCGGTGGTGGTCGACGTCAGTCTCGACAACAACGTGGTGCTGATTTACGCTACAACATGGACTTAAGCTTAGAAGATGCTGTTCGTGGTAAAGAGACTGAAATTAAAGTACCTACTTGGGTTGGTTGTGAACCATGTGATGGTAGCGGTGCTAAAGCAGGCTCTAAACCTAAAACATGTACTACGTGTCACGGTGCTGGCCAAGTGCAAATGCGCCAAGGTTTTTTTGCTGTACAACAAACTTGTCCAACCTGTCAGGGGACCGGTCAAATTATCTCTGATCCATGTAATAATTGCCATGGTCAAGGGCGTGTTGAGAAAACTAAAATTCTATCGGTTAAAATTCCAGCTGGAGTTGATACTGGTGACCGTATTCGTTTATCGGGTGAAGGTGAAGCCGGTATGCATGGCGCACCGGCTGGAGATTTGTACGTGCAAGTCTCTGTGCGCGAGCATCGTATCTTTGAGCGAGATGGTAATAACTTATATTGTGAAGTACCGATTGGCTTTACTACCGCAGCGTTAGGGGGAGAAATTGAAGTACCAACCCTTGATGGCCGTGCTAAGTTAAAGATCCCAACTGAAAGTCAAACCGGTAAAATGTTCCGTATGCGTGGTAAAGGCGTTAAGTCTGTACGCAGTGGTGCCGTTGGTGATTTGATTTGTAAAGTGGTGATTGAAACACCGGTTAACTTAAATGAGCGCCAGCGTGAGCTACTTGAAGAGCTTGAAGTTAGCATGGGTAAGGATGGCTCTAAAAACCGTCCAAAAGAAAAAGGCTTTTTTGATGGTGTAAAAAAGTTCTTTGATGACCTAACTAAGTAACGTTTTAGTTATGTTCAAAAAATGGTGCCAATTGGCACCATTTTTTATATTTAGTGCTGTTTTAGTGATCAAAGAACAATGAGTATTGTCAGCTTTGTATGACACAAATATGCTCAAAGTTTCTGAATATACAGATTACTTCTGCTCAGGTTATTTAAAACCTGATACTAATCTTATTAAATGGCAGTGGTGCATTAGCTCAAATATTTCGCTAATTGTTAAACATTTATCAATTTGGCTCTGCGTAATTGTTAATATCAAAGCGAATACTGTGGCTTGGTTATTTTCTTTTACATACTTATCGATATGATAATTAGTCTCACTTGCATGATTGAATAATCGGCGTAAAATCAGTGCCATTGATGTATTTAATAAATGAGATGGCATGTTAACGCTCGACAAATTAGTAATTGGCCAACATGGCTCTGTGGTAAGTATTGATCCCGATGCGAGTTTGTTACGTCAAAAGTTACTTGCTATGGGTTTAACGCCGGGTGCCCCGGTACATGTATTACGCTTTTCTCCTTTTGGCGATCCTATGATTGTTAAAGTTCGTGGCACTGTCCTGAGTCTTCGCAAAGCTGAAGCAAAATCAATTAATTTGGAACTCGCAGTATGAATCCAAACATTGCCGTAATCGGCAACCCCAACTGTGGTAAAACAACACTCTTCAATGCTTTAACTGGTAGCAAACAAAAAGTAGGTAATTGGTCAGGTGTGACTATCGACAAAAAAATTGGTCAATTTAAAGTGGGCGATCAAAGTGTTGATTTAGTGGATTTACCAGGCACTTATTCTTTGGATGTTAATGCACAAACACCTTTAGATGAAAAAATTGCCCGTGATTATGCACTTAGTGGTGAATCACAACTGATCATTAATATTATTGACGCATCAAATCTAGAGCGTAACTTATATCTCACAGCGCAGTTACTGGAGATGAAAGTACCACTGGTAGTCGTATTAAACATGGTAGATGTGGCAAAGCGAAATGGTTTAACAACCGATCCTAAAGCACTTGAAAAACGCCTTGGATGCCCTGTAGTTGCACTCAGTGCGAATAATAAAAAAGACATTAGCGCCTTAAAAGATTGTATTGCGCAAGGCCTAAAATTTAAGAAAATATCATCACAGCAACCTAACTATGATAAAAAAATAACCCAAGCGGTAGATAACATCACTGCCAGCTTAGCAGAGCATAGCGAACCTTTAAATAACGTTGATAGTCAGTGGCTTGCACTGAGGTTACTAGAGCAAGACGAAAGCTGTTTTGGTTATGCTGATCAACATACGTTATTAGTGGCAAAAACAGAGTTTTCACAATTTGCGGATCAACATGAACTCGATGTATTGTTTGCAAATGGCCGTTATGAATTTGCCAACCAACTTGCCGAGTTGACTCAAAACAGCAAAGGGATCGCCAGTGAAACCATTAGCGATAAAATTGATGCTATAGTGATCAACCGCTTTTTAGGCATTCCAATTTTCCTTGGTATTATGTATTTAATGTTCACCATTGCGGTCAATGTTGGTGGTGCGTTTATAGATTTTTTTGATATCGGTGTAGGCGCCATTTTAGTTGACGGCTTTGGCCAGTTATTAACATCATTAGGCTCTCCTGATTGGCTACGCGCCTTACTTGCCGACGGTTTAGGCGGTGGTATTCAACTTGTAGCTACCTTTATTCCTGTTATTGGATTTTTATACTTCTGTTTAGCTTTTATTGAAGACTCAGGCTACATGGCGCGAGCAGCATTTATTATGGATAGGTTAATGCGCGCCATTGGCTTACCGGGTAAAGCGTTTGTGCCTTTAATTGTTGGTTTTGGTTGTAATGTACCGTCAGTAATGGCAACGCGCACCTTAGAAACTCATAAAGACCGTTTACTGACTATTGCTATGTCACCATTTATGTCATGTGGCGCACGTTTGAGCGTGTATGCGTTGTTTGTGGCGGCATTTTTTACAACCAATGGCCAAAACTTAGTATTCGCCTTGTATATCTTGGGTATCGTAATGGCGGTATTAACAGGCTTAGTGCTGAAAAATACTTTGTTTACACCTACTTTAACACCGTTTATTTTAGAGTTACCTGCTTATCATATGCCAACTGCAAAAGGTGTACTCTATAAAGCCTGGGAGCGATTAAAAAGCTTTTGTTTACGCGCGGGTAAAACAATTATTATGGTGTTTGTAATTTTAAAAATATTAAGCTCAATTGGTACCGATTTTACCTTTGGCAATGATAATACAGATAAATCAATGCTCAGCGAAATTTCTAAAATTGCAACGCCCGCTTTTTCGCCAATTGGGGTAGAGCAAGACAACTGGCCTGCAACCGTGGGTATCTTTACGGGTGTATTTGCTAAAGAAGCAGTGGTGGGTACATTAGACAGCTTATATTCAAATCTAGATGGTGCAACCTCTGCGAATAATGAGAAGGTTAATGTACTCAACAAAGTCGGTGAAGCATTTGCTAGTGTGCCTGCTAATCTAACCGATGTGTTTACTAATTTACTTGATCCCCTAGGTTTAAATGTTACTAATGTGAGTGACCAAACTAGTGCTGCGGCTGATCAAGAAGTCAATATTTCTACCTTTACTACCATGGAAAACCTATTTAGTAGTCAGTTGGCTGCCTTTAGTTATTTAGTCTTTGTTCTATTATACACACCGTGCGTGGCGGTAATGGGTGCAATGTACCGTGAAGCAGGGATGAAATGGATGCTATTCGTGGCTACGTGGTCAACAGGCCTTGCTTATATTACCGCTTCAGTGGTTTATCAAGTTGGTAACTTTAAGCAATCACCTATGTTCTCAGCATTTTGGCTACTTGGTTGTGCTGTGGTGGTTGCCTTAGCAATTAGCACAATGCGCATTTATGGCAAAAAAATGGCTGCAAAGAGTCGTTTGATCCCTGTTGTTAATATTATTTAGCGAATACCTTTAATTGTTAAAAAGAGTACTCTGGTACTCTTTTTTTTGCTAGTTTAAAACTGCTAATAATTAATTGGGGAGCGCTAAGTATGACACCGGCAACACAGCTTTTAAAAAAACATCAAGCGAGCTTTGAATTACTCAGCTATGAGCATGACGCCAATGCGAAAAGTTTTGGTTTAGAGGCTGTTGAGAAACTGGATTTGCCCGCAGAGCAAGTGTTTAAAACCTTAGTGCTTGAAACGAACGCGCAGCAGTTAATAGTGGCAGTCATTCCGGTGACAAGGCAAGTTAATATGAAGTTATTAGCAAAAGCGTGCGGCGCTAAGAAAGTACAAATGGCAGCAGCACAAAAAGTAGAAAATAGCACCGGTTATATTCTCGGTGGTGTGAGCCCGCTTGGACAAAAAAAGCGTCTAACGACTTATCTTCATAAAAGTGCGGCAGAATTTACGACAATTTACGTCAGTGCGGGCAAGCGTGGTCTCGAAATATCCTTGCGTCCTACGGATCTCGTTTCGTTGTGTAATGCTAAACTCGCTGAGTTTTAGGCGAAAAAATACCTCTTTAGATTAAATTTCATGCTTTATACGCTAATTCAGCGTACATATGTAATCTTTTTTATTCAATGGCTTAACTATCCCAACAAAAAGTAAATTGAAAAAATGTTAAAAAAACTGGTTGGACCAATTGATCTATTGTTCATTTTATGACGTAATGTAGGTATTATTGTCTGGTCGGATGAGTTGATTATGAGTTTACGTACAAAATTAAAAAAAGTTTTACCAAGTATTTCTATCACTGAACAAGAAGCCCTTGATGCGGGTGATGTGTGGTTAGAAGGCTCTATTTACCAAGGTAAGCCTGATTTCAACGCACTTCGCGCAGTCCCTGCTGCTGTATTAAGCGCAGATGAACAAGCATTTATCGACGGCCCATTACAAGAGCTATTGGGTATGATAGACGAAACTGAAATTCAAAACGGTATTCACTTACCTGAATACATTTTAGATTTTCTGAAAAAAGAACGTTTTTTTTCATTGATTATCCCTAAATCGTTTGGTGGTCTAGAATTTAGCCCATATGCAAATTCAACTATTGTTGGCACAATCGCAACTAAAAGTTCTGCGGTTGCGGTAACTGTAATGGTGCCTAACTCATTAGGTCCGGGTGAGTTACTACTGCACTTTGGTACTAAAGAGCAGCAAGCACATTATTTACCACGCCTAGCCAATGGCCGTGACATTCCATGTTTTGCACTCACTAGCCCAGAAGCAGGCTCTGATGCAGGTGGCATTCCAGATTTAGGCACAGTGACTAAAGGCATGTACAACGGCGAAGAAGTACTTGGTCTTGAGATCACTTGGGACAAGCGTTATATCACCCTTGCGCCAATTGCCACCGTGCTTGGTTTAGCATTTAAAGTGGTGGATCCAAATGGCTTGCTAGGTGGTAAAGAAAACCTCGGTATTACGTGTGCACTTATTCCAAAAGAGCACCCAGGTGTTGAACTTGGTAATCGCCATGATCCAATGGGTATTCGTTTTTACAACGGTACTACGCGTGGCAACAAAGTATTTGTACCAATGGACTTCATTATTGGTGGTCAAAAGAACATCGGTCGTGGCTGGCAAATGCTGGTTAGCTGTTTAGGCGCTGGCCGTGGTATTTCATTACCTGCATTAGGTGTTAGTTCATCGCAAGTGGCATTTAAAAGCGCTGCTGAATATGCAGCAGTTCGTGAACAATTTGGTTTGGCTATAGGTCAGTTTGAAGGTATTCAAGAAAAACTCGCTGATATTGCAGGTAAAACATACCTACAAGAAGCAATGCGTGTACTTACAACCGAAGGTTTAGGCATGGGCTTAAAGCCATCGGTTGTGACTGCAATTGCAAAATATCACATGACTGAAATTGGTCGCGACGTGCTTGACTCAGCAATGGATATTCAAGCTGGTAAAGCAATTCAGAACGGCCCGCAAAATACGTTAGCAAGCGGCTATGTTGCACAGCCAATTGCCATCACCGTTGAAGGTGCCAACATTCTTACACGTAACTTGATGATCTTTGGCCAAGGTGTAATGCGTTGTCACCCGTATTTACAATCGATGGTTGAATCTATCCATAGTGAAGATAAAAATGCGGATAAAGAATTTAACCGTATTTTACGCAAAACAGTCGGTTATAGCGTAGCAAATAGCTTACGCGCATTTCGCTTAGGCGTTCTACCATTTACCGCAGGCGCAGAATCATCATTTCCAGAAGTACGCGAGTATGAAAAAGCAGCACACAAACTATCTGCAAAATTAGCAGTATACGCTGACTTCTCTTTACTGGTACTAGGCGGCAAACTTAAGCAAGCAGAAATGCTATCAGCCCGTTTAGGCGATGTAATGAGCTTTTTATATGCTGCTATGGCATCAATTAAATATTATGAGCAAAAAGTGGCAAGCAGTGAACGCGAGCAAGCCGCGCCGTATTTCCATTACGCAACCCGTTTTGCACTTCAAAGCGCTGAAGAAGCATTACATAAGTTTTTAGATAATTTCCCAGCTAGTGGCACACGTAAGTTTATGCGTTTTATTACTATGAACTACTCAACTAAAATGCCAAAAATTAGCGATGACTTAATTCGCGAATTAGCTACACAAGCGCAACTTGATACGGCATTTAAAAAGCAAATTACCCATTTAGTTAAACCTATTGAGGGGGATGGCCATTACATTAACGAACAAGCATATAAAGCAAAAATGGAGTGTTTAGATTTACTTGCGAAGGTTAAAAAAGCCTTGCGTAGTAAAGCTATCAAACCAGGTGTACGTTTTGCTACTACGCTAGATAATGCTTTGGTTGGTAATATTATTACCGAAAAAGAGTACGCAAAACTAATTGATTACAACATCAAACGTGAACGCGCTATTCGTGTAGATGAGTTTGATTTTGATATGAACTTACTTGACGAAAACGCACAGCCAGTGAATCCACTGAAGAGTGTTGTTAATCAGTAATATTTAACTTAATTCAACAATGTAAGCGCCCAGCAGTTCGGGCGCTTTTTTCTTGTCAATAAAAGGCGTGTATCACTTACTTTTGGAAAGCTCGTGACGATTAACAGTTTGTATAGCAACCGATGTATTTTTGGTTTACCTAGGAATTTCGTGCCCTAATAATGCTACGCGTTTGAACTTATAGGCACTCATAACATGCTTTTATGAGATGCTGCATACGTTTGCCACAAATGCTTCTATCATGCTTATCTGGTCGATGAAAACTTTCAGTAACATAAGCAAACGAAAGTTTGTTGTCGGGATCTGAAAAACCAACAGATCCGCCCATCCCCATATGGCCAAAATTGTTTTTATTTGGACCAAATGAGCAAAACTCAGGTGAATTAAGCATAAAGCCAGCCGCCATCCTCCAATGAGTTTTTGATGCTTTTTCAATACCAGAAAAAATGCATTCTTTAAGCGTATTAACCTGGCACTTAGGTAGCAAGGTTTGGTTTTTTAATTGTCCATCATTGGCCAAAAAGGCATAAAGTTTCGCCATCCCTTGAGCCGTAGAGTAACCATTTACTGCTGGGATGCTAGACGTAGCCCAAGCATGTGAGTTGGGGTGGTAATCTTTATTACAGGGGCGGAAAAATTGGCATTGCCAAAATGGCAGTTTGGGCAACCACTTACTAAAAAAAGTTAATTTCGAAGGAGTAAAGTCAGGGTAATCCCGTATAGTTCTGTATATTATCCCTTGGCGTTGAGCTAAACCTGATTCTATACCAAATGGTTCTGCAATGTTTTCATAAAAAAACTGTGATGGTGATATACCGCTTACTCTATAAACCAACTCTCCTAATATATGGCCATAGGTTAAGGCATGGTAGGCAATTTCTTGCCCAGGCTTAAAAATAGACTGCGCGTTTTGTATGTTTTTTATGCTTTGTTGCCAATTGAATATATCCCCATCTTTACCATTAAAATGACACGGTAAACCTGCTGTGTGCGCTAATACCATTTTAATGGTGATAGTTTCCTTACTATTTTTAGCAAATTCAGGCCAATATTGGGAAACAGGCGCATCAATATCTAGTTGTTTACGCGCAGCAAGAATATGAATACACGTTGCTAGAAAAGCTTTTGAACATGACATAATAGGTACGTAATCATTTTTGTTCCAGTCAGGAGAGTTCATTTGTTTGGCATTTGCGTATAGGTGAGCAACTTTGTTTCCTCTATGATAAACACAAACAGCTGCTCCAGTCTCATTCAGTTGATTGAAAATATCTAAAAAAGCACTTTTTAAAGAGTTAAACTGTGGCGAAGTAAAACCTTGTAAGTTAATAGTATTACCCATGAGTAACTCCATTTAAAATTGGAAGCTAAGTGTTAGACCGAGCTGCTTAGGTTTAATATAGCTGGCGAGCTGTCCACCAGGCATACTGATCATGAATTGTTGAGCACGTTTATCAGTAATATTTTTACCCCATAATGAAAGCTTCCAATTCTGCTCATAACTAAATGTCAGGTTGGCATCATATTGATTATAACTGGGTTGGTGATAATTCCCGGCAAAATCTAGTGGCATTTCCCCTACATGTAACCATACAAAGGAAATATCAAATAGCATTGAATCAGATATCACCTGTGTAAAATTAAGGGTGTTGTTTATATTTTGAGTTGGGGTATAAGGTACAGAGTCGTTTACTTGAATACCAGTTTTATTGGAACCGCAAGCATCGCAATCTTGTATGTGTGCATTATGCTTACCCGCGGTAATTTGCCAAGTTAATTGCTCTGTTAAATTACTAAACCAAATAAAATCAAATCCTTGGCTTTGAACTTTATCGACTTCTATGACTTCACTAATACCATAAGGTGAAAGTTCAAAATGTTGGTAGCCATCTACGGTTGTATTAAACCAGGTGATTTCAAAATGTGAATTTAATGAATGTAAGTCTGCTTTATAACCAAACTCGTAATTTGAACTTAACTCTGGTTGGTAGTTAGTTCCAGTGCCGGTACGAGATAATGTCGTTACATCGATGCTTTCATTAAGCCAGCTACTACCCGCGCTTAAATATCCTTCACCATAACTAAAATAGATATGTTGATGATCAGTGAGTTGGTAATTAAGCGCGGCTTTAGATAAAAAACGAGAGTCTGATTGACTGTGTAAACCTTGAGTTTTGACACTGGGAGTGGCTATCGCAGGGTTTTCATATTCGGTTATGGCAGTAATATCCTCTTTAAAGTAACGTGTACCAAATTGTAGAACAGTATGATCGAATAACTGCCAGTTAACATCAAAGTAGGCTAGTGATGTCGTTCTTTCAATATCCGCCAACACAGATGTTATTAGTAAAGGGTATTTATTTTGTCCTTTTTGAATATTAT